>NZ_BAAILP010000192.1:22012-49356 GCF_054589055.1 Novosphingobium sp. 11B
ATCCGGGAGGCGTCATGACCCGCCGCTGGTTCGCCGACGACCTCGAAACCGTCGCCACCTTCTGGCGCATCCTGCGCGGCGACGGGGTGGCGCTGGGGTTCACTTCGCACGACCGCGACCTCTGGTTTGACGGCGTGCTCCACCGGGCCTCGCCCGGCATGGTGCCCAGCGCCATCCGCAAGAGCGCCGACTTCGAGCCCGACAGCGCCGAAGTGCGCGGTTCGCTGACGCACGAGGCGATCGACAGCGCCGACCTGGCCGCCGGACGTTTCGACGGCGCCCAGGTCCGCATCGGCCTCGTCGACTGGGAAACGCTGGAGCGCGAGGTGCTCTACGCCGGGACCATCGGCACGGTCAGCGAAGACGACGGCGCCTTCTCCGCCGAACTCGTCTCGCGCAAGGCCGAGTTGTGGCGCGATCCCACGCCGCGCACCAGC
The DNA here is from genome assembly GCF_054589055.1 of Novosphingobium sp. 11B. Taxonomy (NCBI): domain Bacteria; kingdom Pseudomonadati; phylum Pseudomonadota; class Alphaproteobacteria; order Sphingomonadales; family Sphingomonadaceae; genus Novosphingobium; species Novosphingobium sp. 11B. The sequence continues at coordinate 22,450 of NZ_BAAILP010000192.1, forward strand.
CCCGCCTGCCGCTCCATCTTCTGCGCGCCGGGGTGCAACCTCAATCCGCAAAAGTTCAGCCGCGAAGTGCGCCTGCTCGGCATCGACGCCGCCACCAATGCCGCGCTGTTCGAAGGCGCCCCCGATGCCGCCGATCACGCGGGCGGGCGCTTGCGCTGGATCGACGGGCCTCAGGCCGGAATCCAGATGGACGTGATGGGCGGGGGCGCAAACGGCCTGATCCTCGACGTTCCCCTTGCCGATGCCATGGAGCCCGGCACCCGAGCCCTGCTGCGCGAAGGCTGCGACCACACGCTCGGCACCTGCTCGCAGCGCTTCGGCAATGCCGTCAACTTTCGGGGCGAGCCGTTCCTGCCCGGCAACGATATGCTCACCCGATATCCCGGCCCGGTGCAGTGACGGACGCAGTCACGGGCGCGCGCCTTGCTGCTGCCGCGCTAACGCTGGTGGGTACGCCGTTCCGTCTGCACGGGCGCGAGCCGGGCGTCGGTCTCGACTGCGTCGGCGTCATCGAAGCCGCGTTCGCGCGGTCCGGCCGAGCGGTGCGCCTTGCCAATGGCTACCCGCTGCGCACCCGCATCGTTCCCTCTGTCCGGCTCGACCTCGAAAGGCTGGGGCTGGAGCCGGTAGGGGACACGCTTCTGCCCGGCGACGTGCTGATGCTGCGCCCTTCCACCTGCCAGCTGCACCTAGCCATCGTGATCTGCGGCACCAGCGTGGTCCATGCCCATGCCGGCCTTCGCCGGGTCGTCCATCGTGCATTGCCACCCGATTGGCCTCTCCTGCACCACTGGCGCCTCGCGCCAAATCCAAGGAACTGACATGGCCACGCTCGTCTTCGGAAGTATCGGCACCATGCTGGGCGGCCCCCTCGGAGGGGCGATCGGCTCGCTGGTGGGACGCCAGTTCGACACCGCACTGTTCGGCTCGACCGGCCGCGAGGGCCCCCGCCTCAAGGAACTGGCGCTAACCACCTCGACTTACGGACAAGTCCTGCCCCGTCACTTCGGCCGCATGCGTACGGCAGGCTCCGTCATCTGGGCGACCGACCTTGTCGAACGCAGCGAGGTGCAAGGCACCGGCAAGGGCGGACCATCCGTGACGACTTACGGCTACTCCGCCAACTTCGCGGTCGCCCTCGCCAGTCGGCCGATCCGCGCTCTCGGCCGTATCTGGGCTGACGGCCAGCTGTTACGCGGCGCCGACGGGGAGCTCAAGGCCGCAGGGACCTTGCGCTTCCATAACGGGGCGGGCCGTCAACCGCCGGACCCGCTGATCGCCTCAGCCGAGGGTGCCGAACGCTGCCCCGCCTATCGCGGCCTCGCCTACGTGGTGTTCGAAGACCTCGATCTCTCGGGCTTCTACAACCGCATCCCGTCACTGACCTTCGAGGTCATCGCCGACGACGACTTCTCGCTGCAGGACATCGTCGGCGACGCGATCGACGAGATCGATGCGAACGTCGCTCTCGCCGAAGTCGTCGGCTACACCAGCGAAAGCGCTCCCGCGTCGGACTTGCAGACCTTCGCGCAGATACTTCCGCTCGAAATCGATGCCTCGGGCGAGAATCTCGTCGTCGCGCGCGACCGGCGGCAAACCGCCGCCATCGCCCTTGCCGAGCCTGCCATCGCGACTGCAGACGACGATTTCGGCGCGCGGACCGGCTTCACCCGGCACCGTGCCGCGCCCTCCGACAGTCCGCCCGCCATCCTGCGCTATTACGACGTCGAGCGCGACTATCAGGCCAGCCTCCAGCGGGCGACCGGCCGCAGCCTCGCCGCAGAACCGGGCGCCATCGATCTGCCCGCCGCACTCGGAGCCGCTACGGCCCGCACCATGATCGAACGCGCCGCCCGCCGGATCGACTGGACCCGCGACCGCATATCGTGGCGCACCTGCGAACTCGACCCGCGAGTCGCGCCGGGCGCACGGGTCACGCTGCCCGGCATCGCCGGACACTGGCGCATCCAGGCATGGGAGTGGCACGACGGCGGCGTCGAACTTTCGCTGGAGCGCGCCCTTCCACCGGGAGCGACGACGCCGCCCGCACTCGCTTCGGATCCGGGACGTGGCAATCCCGCGCCTGATCGCCCGGCCGGCGAGACCCGCCTCGCCGCGTTCGAACTCCCGTTCGATCCTTCAGCAGGGTCGTCCGACGCGGTGCGCACCGTGGCAGCAGTCTCCGGCACCGAAGCGGGGTGGACCGGCGCGGCGCTCTACGCAGACCAAGGTGACGGCGCGCTGCAGCCTCTTGGCCAAAGCGGCCGGACGCGCGCGATCATGGGCACGGCGCTGTCGCGGCTGCCCGGCGCCGATCCGCTGCAGCTCGATCGCGGCACTCAGCTGGAAATCCAACTCGTCGATCCCGCGATGCAACTGGCGAGCATCGACACGCGCCGCCTTGGCGAAGGAGGGAACCTGGCGTTCGTCGGCGAGGAGATCGTGCAGTTCCTGCTGGCGACGTCTCTTGGTCAGGGCCGCTGGCGGCTCGAAGGCCTTCTGCGCGGTCGTGGCGGGACCGAAGCCGCCGTCGCTGCGCACGGGGATGGCGAGGCATTCGTGCTGCCGGGCACCGGGCTTGCCTCCCTGGACGCCGGGCTGCTCGGCTCCTCGCCCTCGCGCAAAGTCCTCGCGCAAGGACGTGGCGACCCGGATCCGGTAGCGTCTCCCGTATACCTCGCAGGGATCACGCTGCGCCCGTTGTCGCCGGTCCATGCCCGCCGGGCCATTGCCGCAGACGGCGCCTGGACGTTCACATGGACCCGCCGCGCGCGTGGCGGATGGTCGTGGGCGGATGGCATCGATGTACCCCTCGTCGAACAGGCTGAGCGCTACCTCGTGACGCTCGGTCCGCTCGACGCCCCCCTGGCCGCCTGGACGACCGAGGCACCCGAACTTCGCATCGAGCCCGCCGTGCTCGCCCGATACGCCCACAACGCCGACGCGATGTTCCAGGTGCGTCAGCAGGGCACGCACGCGCTCTCGCTGCCCCTGCCGCTAGCCCCTGTTTCCTGACGAACGGCCCTGACCGAAACCCACGGAGATCCGCCATGCCCGAACTGCTGAATTTCACCGATGCCAGCCCTCGCTTCGCCTTGCCGCTACTCCATTCCGGGCAGGCCCATAAGGAAGCCTTCGTCAACGAGGCACTTCTGCTGAGTGATGCATTGATGCACTGCCTGGTGCTCGGCGAAGCGGCGACGCCTCCGGAAAATTCCCTGGAAAACGATGCCTGGATCGTCGCTTCGGGCGCTACTCGCGAATGGTCCGGGCAGGACGGTGCCGTCGCGCTGCGCCGCGGCGGCGGCTGGGCCTTCGTAGCTCCCCGCGACGGGCTGCGCGTCTTCGATGCCTCGCGCGGGGCCGAAATGCTGTTTTTCGGTTTCTGGAGAAAAGGTTCGCTCCCCGTGGAACCACTTGGCGGGACGAGTGTTGATGGGGAGGCTCGGACCGCGATCAACGATCTGATCGCGGCTCTCCAGGCCTTGGGTATTCTGCCCTCGGTTTGACGTGCGCAAGGAAACAGGGGTTGCAGAGGTGTTGCTGATTCTGGATAGTGAGGGCGCAACAACCTCCCAAGCCCCCGCAAACGCGACAAATTTGCAACAGTCGCGCTCAATGTGCGCTTGCACACGTAAAGCCAAGGGGTTAGACACTCTCGCACTCGGTGGCTCCAAATCTCTTTGTAGGGGAAACGTATGAGGAAACTCGTCCTTGGACTGGCGCTGGCTTCGACCGCCTTCGCCACTCCCGCGCTGGCGCGCGACAAGTCGTGGTATCTCGAACTCGACTTCGGTGGCATGATCGTCGAAGACGCTGACACTGTCGTTGACGGTACCAGCACCACGATCGACTTCAAGAAGGGCTTCGACGGCGGCGGCGTGCTCGGTTACGACTTCGGTCCGTTCCGTCTCGAAACCGAAGCCAGCTATCGCCAGGCTGCGATCAAGAACTCCGGCGGCGCTGACGTCAGCAACCTGTCGTTCATGGTCAACGGCCTTCTGGACTTCGGTCCGGACGACGGCCTGCAGGGCTTCGTCGGCGGTGGTGCCGGTGTCGCTCGCGTCCACGCTGACGTGATCGACGATTCGGACACCGGCTTCGCATGGCAGGCAATCGCGGGCATCCGTGCTCCGATCAGCTCGCACTGGGATGTGGGTCTGAAGTATCGCTTCATGAACGTGTCGAACGTCGACCTGGTCGGCCCGGCCGGTGAGAACATCAGCACCCGCTGGCGTTCGCACTCGCTGCTCGGCACCCTGGCGTACAACTTCGGCGAACCGGCTGCTCCGCCGCCGCCCCCGCCGCCCCCGCCGCCGCCCCCGCCGCCGCCTCCTCCGCCCCCGCCGCCGGCTCCGGTCTGCAACAAGGGTCCGTACATCGTGTTCTTCGACTGGGATAAGTCGGACATCACGCCGGAAGCGTCGACCATTCTCGACAGCGCCGTCAGCGCCTACGCGAACTGCGACAGCGTGCCGATCATGCTGGCCGGCTACACCGACCGTTCGGGTACGCCGAAGTACAACATGGGCCTGTCGGAGCGTCGTAACGCTTCGGTCCGTTCGTACCTGACCAGCCACGGCATCCCCGACGGCTCGATCTCGAGCCAGGCGTTCGGTGAAGCCAACCCGCGCGTTCCGACCGCGGACGGCGTGCGCGAGCTGCAGAACCGTCGCGTCGAGATCACTTACGGTCCGGGTTCGGGCATGTAAGCGACCGGCAACGGTACAAGATCGGGGGGTCGGAGCAATCCGGCCCCCTTTTCTTTTGCCCGCGTTACGCGAGCCGCCTTCCAGACACGAAAAAGCCCGGCAAGATCGCTCGCCGGGCTTTCTTTTGTACGGGGCTTGAAGATCAGACCGCGTAAGACGTCGGATCGGTGAGCCCGGCTTCCTCGAAGCCACCCTTGCGCAGGCGGCAACTGTCACACAGCCCGCAGGCCCGCCCGTCAGGCTGGGGATCGTAGCACGACCAACTCATGCCGGGATTGAGCCCCAGACGGTCCGTCTCACGGGCGATGTCGGCCTTGCTCATGAACTGGAGCGGCGCGTGGATGCGCAGCTTCTGCCCCTCATCCCCGGCCTTGGTCGCCAACGTAGCGATGTTCTCGAAAGCCGAGATGAACTCCGGGCGGCAATCCGGGTAGCCCGAGTAGTCCAGCGCGTTGACGCCGATAAAGATGTCGTTGGCGCCGATCGCCTCCGCCCAGGCCAGTGTCAGCGACAGGAACACGAGGTTGCGCGCGGGCACGTAAGTGACCGGAATATCCTCGCCGACGCCGTCCTTGGGCACGGCGATGTCGTCGGTCAGCGCCGAGCCGCCGAAGCGCCGCAGATCGAGCGGCAGCACCACATGACGCTGCGCCCCCACGAAGCTGGCGATCTCGGCCGCCGCGTCCAGTTCGCGCCGGTGCCGCTGGTTGTAGTCGATGGTCAGCGCATTGACCGCGAAGCCGCGTTCACGCGCGATCCCGGCACAGACCATGGAATCGAGGCCGCCGGAAAGCAGCACCACGGCCTGCGGAGCAGCCGAGCCCGGCTGCGGGGTTGTCTCTTCATGCATGACTGCCCCGCTACGCCCCTGACGCCGCGACGACAACGATCAAATGCGCAAGGTCTTCGGCAGACTCAGCTGCGGCAATCGCCCGTGCGGCGCCCTTCGGCGGAAAACGCGAAAGGCAGGCCGTTGACGATGCCCTGGCTGTCGATCTGAACCAGGCCATCGGTCTCACGCCGGATCTGCGTGCGGCCATAGCCCTGTCCGCGACAGGTGTACTGCACGGTGACCTGATCGGCCTTGTCCTCGACCACGACAGTGCTGCACGGTGCCCCCGGATGGCGCAGCTGGATCAGCCGACGTCCACTGTCGAGGCAGATGTTGCGCACCGGACCACCGCGCTCGCGCAGTTCCCAGCCACCGTGTGCCAATGCATCGAGCATGCCCAATGACTGCTGCTGCGCGTAAGCCGGCAGTGCTGCCGCTACACAGGCGGCCAGTCCAAACACTGCAAGAGAAGACTTCGAAAACATTCCGTCGCACCCTGAAAACGTCCCGCCGCTCACAACATCGGCAGGGGCGCCCCGGATTTCAAGTCACTCATAGGTGTGGCGAGAGTATGACGCTCGCTTGTGCTACTCAGGCCGGGACGCGCAGAACCTTGGAACAGAACGCGCAATCGACCGGGATGTGCCCATCGTCGTCGCGCATGTCCTCCAGCTGATCCTCGGGGAACTTGGACAGGATCGAGCGATAATGCTCGACGGTGCAACGGCAGCCACGGCTCAGCGGAAGCAAAGGTTCAACCCGTACTTCGCTTTCCTCGTGGAACAGGCGCCACGCCAGTTCCTCCAGCGTCAGCACCGGATCGACCAGTTCGGCGGCCTGCACCGTTCCAGACAGGATCGCGACATGCTCCCAGTCCGGATGGTCTTCCTTGACGTGCAGGCGTTCACGGCCTTCCTCGCCGTCGGGGAAATGCTGCACGAGCATGCCGCCCGCGACGCAGCGCGGCCCGTTCGAGCGGACCGCGATACGGATCAGCGTCGGCAGCTGCTCCGACTGCGCGAAATAGCTCTCGCAGGCATGCGCAAGCGACGCGCCTTCCAGCGGCACGATGCCCTGATAGCGTTCGCCACTGGTCGCAAGGTCGAAGGTGATCGCCAGGAAGCCCTTGCCGAACATCGTCTCGAGCGAGCAGTCCTCCTCCAGCGCCCCGACCATCTCCGGATCGTGGCGCAGATAGCCGCGCAGTTCCCCGTTGCGATAGTCGCAGACCAGCAGGTCCACCGCGCCGCCCTCGGCCTGCGCCTGGAACGTCAGCTGGGCGTTCTCGTCCTTGAGCAGCGAGCCCATCAGCGCGGTCAGCACCAGCGCCTCGGCCAGCACATGCTTGACGACCTTGGGATAGTCATGCGCCGACAGCACCGTCTCCAGCACCGGGCCAAGCCGCACCATGCGCCCGCGCACATGGCGCGCGGGCACGGTGAACGACAGGACTCGGTCGAAGCCGGTATCGTCGCGCAGCAGGTCGTCCTCGATCACAGCTTGCCGAGCGCCCAGAGCAGGACCGACTTCTGACCGTGGATGCGGTTCTCGGCTTCGTCCCACACCGCCGACTGCGGACCATCCATGACCTCGTCGGTCACTTCCTCATTGCGGTGCGCGGGCAAGCAGTGGAGGAAGGTCGCCTTGGGGCGGGCAGCGGCCATCAGCGCGGCATTGACCTGATAGGGCTGCATCGCCGCAACGTGTTGCTCGCCGCCCGGCTGGCCCATCGAGACCCAGGTGTCGGTGACCACGACCTGCGCCCCGGCCACAGCCTCGTGCGGGTCGTTGGTGAGGATGACTTCGCCCCCGGCCTCGCGGCAGCGCGCGATGAAACCGGCGTCCGGCTCGTAGCCCGCCGGGCCGCCGATGCGGATGGTGAACTTCATCAGCCCCGCCGCCTCGATCAGCGAGTTGGCGACATTGTTGCCGTCGCCCAGCCACGCCAGTTGGAGGCCGGGCAGCGCGTGACCGTGCTCCACGATCGTCAGCAGGTCGGCGACGATCTGGCACGGGTGCGACAGGTCGGTCAGGCCGTTGATGACGGGGACGTCGGCGTAATGCGCCAGTTCCTCGATCTTGGCGTGGTCGTCGGTGCGAATCATGATCGCGTCGACCATACGGCTGAGAACGCGCGCGGTGTCGGCGATCGATTCGCCGCGACCGATCTGCGTGGAGCCCGCCTCCAGGATCAGCGCCGAGCCGCCGAGCTGGCGCATGGCCATGTCGAACGAGACGCGGGTGCGGGTCGAGTTCTTCTCGAAGATCATCGCGAGCGTGTGTCCGGCCAGCGGCGCATCGGCGTCGGCGCGGCCCTTGGCCCAGCCGGCGCGCGCCGCCTTCCGGTCGATCGCGTCGTTGATCATGGCGGCGATCGTGTCGCCGCCCGCGTCGGAAAGACTGAGGAAATCCTTCATCACACGCTCGCTTCGATCTTGTAGTCCGCCGCTGCGGCGGAGAGCTTTTCCATGAACTCGTCGATGTGGCTGTCATCGATGACGAGCGGGGGCAGCACGCGCACCACGTTGTCGCCCGCCGAGACGGTGAGCAGCCCGTGGTTGTCGCGCATGTGCGCCACGAAGGCGCGCGGCTCGACCTTCATCTTGAGGCCGATGAACAGGCCGCGCCCGCGCACCAGTTCGAAGAGGTCGGGATAGTTGCCGATGAACTGCTCAAGGCGAGCCTTGATCCGCTCGCCCTTGGCGCGCACGTCGGCGAGGAAGGCCTCGTCCGGGATCACGTCGAGGATCGCGCCGATCGCCGCCATGGCGAAGGGGTTGCCGCCGTACGTCGAGCCATGCGTGCCCGCGACCATGCCGCGCGCCGCCTTCTCGGTGGCGAGGCAGGCGCCGACCGGGAAGCCGCCGCCGATGCCCTTGGCGGTCGCCATGATGTCCGGCTCGATACCGTACTGCTCATAGGCGAAGAAAGTCCCGGCGCGGCCGACGCCGCTCTGCACTTCGTCGAGGATCAGCATGAGGTCATGCTCGTCGCACAGCGCGCGCAGGCCCTGCAGGAATTCGTCGGTGGCGATGCGGATGCCGCCCTCGCCCTGGATCGGCTCGACCATGAAGCCTGCCGTGTTCGGACCGATCGCGGCCTTCGCAGCCTCCAGATCGTTGAATTCGACGTACTTGAAGCCGGGCAGCAAGGGTAGGAAGCCCTTGTGCATCTTCTCCTGGCTGGAAGCGCTGATCGTGGCCATCGTGCGGCCGTGGAAGGCCTGGTTGAAGGTGATCAACTCGTACTTCTGGTCGTTGCCGACCGACTGGTGATAGGCGCGCGCAGTCTTCATCGCGCACTCCACCGCCTCGGCGCCCGAATTGGTGAAGAACACCGTGTCCGCGAACGTCAGATCGACGAGACGCTTCGCCACGGCCTCACCCTGCGGACTGCCATAGAGGTTGGAGACGTGCATCAGCGTCTCGGCCTGCTTCTGGATCGCGCCGACGAGGCCGGGATGCGAATGGCCGAGCGCGTTCACCGCGATGCCGCTGGCGAAGTCGAGGAAACGGCGACCGTCCTCGCTGATGAGATGGCAGTGTTCGCCGCGAACGGGACGCACGCCGCACCGGGGATATACGGGCATCAGCGGGGTAATCGACATGTCGGCATTCCTTGCAGAATCGAGCCCCCAGAACGCGGGTCTTGGCGGGCCTTAGAGAAATCTCGCTTTGAAGATCGCAAACGACAAATGGCGGCCCCACCGGACCGCCATTTGCGCGCGTTTAGATGTTTGCAGCCTCCGGGTCAAACGTCCTTAAGGAGTTCTGGCCCGGAGGAGTGCAGGCAGGATCAACCCTGACGCGGCTGCAGGTTGACCGCCGAGTACTTGCCTCGTCGATCGACCTCGATGTCGAACTCAACCTGATCGCCTTCGTTGAGGCCGGACATGCCCGAGCGCTCGACCGCACTGATGTGCACGAATGCGTCCGGTTGGCCGTCATCACGAGTGATGAAGCCGAAGCCCTTCATGGAGTTGAAGAACTTGACCGTGCCGGTAGCCTTCTCGCCGGTGAGCTGGCGCTGCGGCGCCGGCTCGCGCTTGGCGACAGGGATCACATCGCCAACGACCACGAGGTCGGTAGCCGATACCTTGCCACCGCGATCGACGAGCTGGAATTCGAGCTGCTGCCCTTCGGCCAGACCTTCGAGGCCGGCGCGCTCTACCGAGCTGATGTGCACGAACACATCGTCGCCGCCTTCATCGCGCTGGATGAAGCCGAAGCCCTTGGCTGCGTTGAAGAACTTCACGACGCCCTTGCCCTGGCCGACGACCTGGGCAGGCATACCGCCGCCGCCACCGCCGCCACGACCACCGAAGCCGCCGCCACCGCCGCCGAAGCCGCCACCACGGTTACCACCGCCGAAGCCGCCACCGCCGCCGAAGCCGCCGCGATCACCGCCGCCACCGTAGCTGCTGCCGCCGCCGCCGAAGCCGCCGCGGTCACCGCCGCCGAAGCCGCCGCCACCGAAACGGTCACCGCCACCGAAGCGATCTCCGCCACCAGCGTAGAACGGATCGAACTCGTCTTCTCCGCCCCGCTTATTGTCGCGTCCCCTTCCGCGACGACCTCTATCAAAACCCATGTCTACTAGCGTACCTTCGCTGCGCCCCAGAAGTATTCGTCAGGCGGGCGGACGATCCACGCCAAACGTCAGGCAAGCGACCGGGCTAAGGCCCAGCCCTCTCCTGCGAACATGACTCTTACACGACTCCAAACGCGATGGCGAACGGAAATGCGGGGTCCTTGCAGCGCTTCACGACGAATTAGCGGTTTTTAAGCGACGAATGGGCTTGCCTGATTGCCTCGAAGCGGCTTGAAGGCCGGTTTCCGGCACCGCCCGGCCGCTCGACTACGGGAGAATGCGCAGATGTTCCGCCAGATTACCGAGACCGTCTTCGCCAGCCCCCAGATCGACATCCCCATGATCGCCGAGGCCAAGGCACTCGGAATCGTGCGGATCGTCAACAACCGCCCCGAAGGCGAGAGCGAGGACCAGACCCCGGGCGACGCCATCGAGGCCGCGGCCCGGGAAGCGGGTATCGACTACGTCGCGATTCCCGTGACTCACGCCGGGTTCAGTCAGGCGCAGGTCGATGCGATGGAACAGGCGCTCGATATAGAGGGGCCGGTGCTCGCCTATTGCCGCTCGGGCACGCGCTCGACGCTGTTGTGGGCACTGGCCCGCGCGAAGGCCGGCGACAGCCCGGCGGTGATCGCCTCGAAGGCAGCCGGCGCAGGTTATGATGTCAGCCCGGTGCGCCAGTTGATCGAAATGCTGTCCGCCGGTCGCTAAGCCGAATACGTCCGAGCGAGCGATCCATAATATGGGCGCCGCCGAAAGCTAGAGCGCGTCGTCTCCTTGCTCGCCGGTGCGGATTCGCACGACTCGATCGAGCGCGAACACGAAGATCTTGCCGTCGCCGATCTCGTCGTTGTTGGCGTGTGCGCGGACGATGTCGATGACGCGCGGCGCCATCTCGTCGGTCACCGCGATCTCAAGCCGCAGCTTGGGCAACATGCTCGAGGTATACTCGGCGCCGCGATAAACTTCGGTCTGCCCTTTCTGGCGGCCGTGCCCGCTGACTTCCGAAACCGTCAGGCCCGACCCGCTGGAAGCAGCCAGCGCCTCCTTCACTTCGGTGAACTTGAACGGCTTGATGATGGCCGTGACGTACTTCATGCGCGTTCCCCCACTCGTCACCCCGCTGAAACAGCATCCCACAAGTCGCATGCATAAAAAAGGGGCCGGAGCGGCTGGCTCCGGCCCTTTGAAGGTTGTGTTCGCAGGAGGAACATCGGTTGGCGACGACGGGAGGGAGGAGAGGAGGAAGTTCCCGCCGCCGCCAAACTGGAGATTCTTAGTTGTAGGCGCGCTCGCCGTGCTCGCCGATGTCGAGGCCATCGGCTTCGACTTCGGGAGTGACGCGCAGGCCGGTGACTGCCTTGGCGATGAAGATCGCGATCACGGTGCCCACGGTCGCGAGGACCACGGTGGCGAGGACCGCCTCGATCTGGATCACCAACTGCGGGCCGATGGCGAAGTCCGCCTTGCCTGGGCCGCCGAGCGAAGGGGCATAGACGATGCCGGTGCCGATGGCGCCGACGATACCGCCGATGCCGTGGACGCCGAATGCATCGAGCGCGTCGTCATAGCCGAGCATCGGCTTGAGCTTGCTGACCGCGAAGAAGCAGATGATCGAAGCCACAGCGCCCAGGATGATGGCACCAAATGGACCGGAGTTGCCCGCTGCCGGGGTGACCGCGACGAGACCGGCGACGACGCCCGAGCAGAAGCCCAGGGCCGAACCCTTGTGACCCGCCAGACGCTCGGCGAGCATCCAGAACAGGCCTGCCGAAGCGGTGGCGACGAAAGTGTTGATCATGGCGAGCGAGGCCGCGCCGTTGGCCGAGAGCGCCGAACCGGCGTTGAAGCCGAACCAGCCCACCCACAGCAGGCCGGTGCCGACCATGGTGAGCGTCAGCGAGTGCGGCGGCATCGGCTCGGCCGGGAAGCCCTTGCGCTTGCCGAGGATGATCGCGGCGACCAGCGCCGAGACACCGGCGTTGATGTGGACGACGGTGCCGCCCGCGTAGTCGAGCGCGCCGAGGCCGAAGAAATAGCCGGTCGGTGCCCAGACCATGTGCGCGATCGGGAAGTACACGATCGTCAGCCAGACGACCGCGAAGACCATGACCGCCGAGAACTTGATACGCTCGACCGTGGAGCCCAGGACCAGCGCGACGGTGATCGCGGCGAAGGTCATCTGGAAGCAGGCGAAGACGTATTCGGGAATGGTGCCCGAGACCGAATCGGGGGTGACGCCCGCGAGGAACGCCTTGCCGAAGCCGGCGACGAAGGCATTGCCACCCTCACCGAAGGCCATCGAGTAGCCGTACATGACCCAGATGAGCATGGCGAGCGAGGCCGCGGCGCCGATCTGCGTCATGGTCGAGAGCATGTTCTTCGAGCGGGTCAGACCGCCGTAGAACAGCGCGAGGCCGGGGAGGATCATCAGGAAGACGAGGACGGTGGACGTCATCATCCAGGCGGTGTCGCCCTTGTCGACGGTCGGCACGGCGTCCTGGGCGAAGGCGGCGGTGGAAACGGCTAGCGACGCGAGCGTCGCACCAATTCCGCCGGAAACCTTGGCAAAAATCTTGCGGTTCATCGTGAAAGCTCCCCTCAGAGCGCGGTGTCGCCAGCCTCGCCGGTGCGGATGCGCACGGCCGAAGCAAGGTCCAGGACGAAGATCTTGCCATCACCGATGGCCTCGGTGCTTGCGACCTGCTGGATCGTCTCGACGATCTTGGGTGCCAGATCGTCAGGTGCAGCGACCTCGATCTTCACCTTGGGCAGCATGTTGGTCGAGTACTCGGCGCCGCGGTAGATCTCCGTCTGACCCTTCTGGCGACCGAAGCCCTTCACTTCCGAAACGGTCATGCCGGCGACGCCAATGCCCCCCAGCGCCTCCCGCACTTCGTCCAGCTTGAAGGGCTTGATGATGGCTATGATGAACTTCATGCCTATCCCCTGTTAGCCACCGGCCCCAGCGCCGGCTAACAGGATCCTAAGCAAGGGGTGTGCCAATTTACCGATCAGCAAGAATCAGTGCTGATTCAACAGGTGGATAAACCGTAGATCGCGCCGGAAGCACGCAACGTCGCCCGATTCATGGGCAGTTGCCTAAATTTTAGGCAACACAAGCGAGGCACAGACCGGGAGATGGTCGGAGCCTATCGCCGACAACGGGCTGTGATGCACATTGGTTCCCACAACTTCCCACTCGGCGGACACGACGATCCGATCGAGCAGTGCCATCGGCCGCCGGGACGGAAAGCTCCGGCCCGGCGCCAGCACCTGCCAGCCCACGCCGAATTCACGAAGGCATCCGCCGCGCTGCGCCCATTCATTGAGGTCGCCCATCATCACGGTCGGCACGCGCTCGGCGCAGTCGGCGCAGTGGGATAGCACCGAACGAACCTGATGCCGCCGCCGGATGCCCGAGAGATCCAGGTGCATGCCAACTACCCGCAGGCGCCTGCCCTCGATCAGGAGGTCCGCCCGCACGGCCCCGCGCGGCTCCAGCACCGGCAGCGGCACCGGCGCCGCCTCGACGATGTCGATACCTTTGCGCACGAGGATCGCATTGCCATGCCAGCCGAGGCTGTCCGGCTTCATCGACATGGGAACAGCGACGTAATCGGTAGCGGCGTGGATCGCCTCGAGCGGCAGCACCGCCATACGGCGGCCATAGCGGCGATCGACTTCCTGCAGCGCGACGACGTCGGCGTCGATCTCCTTGAGCACGGTCAGGATGCGCTCGGGATCGCGCCGCCGGTCGAGGCCGACAGCCTTGTGGATGTTGTAACTGGCGAACTTGATCTGCAACGAGCGGCTCCGGCGATTGGCCTGTGTAGCAATCCGCCGGAGCGCCGTCAGGTTCCTGCGTGAACCGTTATGGTGCGATCAGGCGCCCCTCAACGTTCTTTGGTCGCGCTGAAAGTCAGCTCGGGATTGCGCTCCTGCTGGTAGCTCACATCCCAGGCCGATCGGGCCATGAACACCGGGTCGCCGTCACGGTCCTTGGCCAGGTTCATCTTGTTGAACTCGCCGAAGTCGCGCAGCGCCTTGTCGTCGCCCTTAAGCCAGCGGGCGGTGTCGAACGGCGAACCTTCCAGTACCGCCTCCACCTTGTACTCAGCTTCCAGGCGGCTGATCAGCACGTCGAGCTGCAGCTGGCCGACGACGCCGACGATCCACTGCGAGCCGATCTCCGGGTAGAACACCTGAATGACGCCTTCTTCGGAAAGGTCATCGAGCGCCTTGCGCAGCTGCTTGGTCTTGGTGGGATCCTTGAGCGCCACGCGGCGCAGGATTTCCGGGGCGAAGTTGGGCAAGCCGACGAAGCGCACGTCGTTCTTCTCGGACAGCGTATCGCCAACGCGCAGGGTGCCGTGGTTGGGAATGCCGATGATGTCGCCAGGCTCGGCATTGTCCGCGATCTCGCGGTCCTGCGCGAAGAACAGGATCGGCGAGTGCACCGCGATCGGCTTGCCGAGGCCCGAGGGCGTCAGCTTCATGCCGCGCTTGAAGGTGCCCGAAACGAGCCGCATGAAGGCGATGCGGTCGCGGTGCATCGGGTCCATGTTGGCCTGCACCTTGAAGATGAAGCCCGTGACTTCCTTGTTGTCCGGTTCGATCGTGCCCTGGTCCGACGGCTGCGGCCGCGGCGGCGGAGCGTGACGCGAGATCGCGTCGATCAGTTCCATGACGCCGAAGTTCTTGAGCGCCGAGCCAAAGTAAACCGGCGTCAGGTCGCCCGCGCGGTAAGCCTCGACATCGAATTCCGGATAGCCGGCCTGCGCGAGTTCCAGTTCCTCGGCGACGGCGTCCGGCAGCGCCGCACCCTTGTCGATCTTGCCGAGAAATTCCTTGGAGGCACCCTCAGGGCGGCTGATGCCGCCGCTAGCGAGGTCGAGGATGCCCTCGAACACGCCGCCCATGCCGACCGGCCAGGACATTGGGCACACGTCGAGCGCCAGCATGTCCGCCACTTCGTCGAGCAGATCGAAACAGGCGCGGCCTTCACGATCCACCTTGTTGATGAAGGTGATGATCGGCACCGAGCGCAAGCGGCAGACTTCGAACAGCTTGCGGGTCTGCGGTTCGATGCCCTTGGCGGCATCGATCACCATGATCGCCGAATCGACCGCAGTGAGCGTACGGTAGGTGTCTTCCGAGAAATCCTCGTGACCCGGCGTATCGAGCAAATTGAAGGTGATCCCGTCCCGCTCGAAAGTCATGACCGAGCTGGTCACGGAAATGCCGCGCTGCTGCTCGATCTTCATCCAGTCCGAGCGCGCCCGCCGCGCTGCACCGCGCGCCTTCACCTGCCCGGCAAGGTGGATCGCGCCGCCTTGCAGCAGCAGCTTCTCGGTCAGCGTGGTCTTGCCCGCGTCAGGATGCGAGATGATCGCGAAGGTACGGCGGGACCGGTGGGGCGAAGTGCTCATCGGCGCGCTATTAGTGGGCTGGAGGCAAGAAGGAAAGTCCCGCCGCCCAGGTGCGTGTCGCGGATCGGGGCGGCGACAGTTGGCCTGCGCGGGCTATGCGCTAAAGGTGCCTCCAAAGGTGACCGCAACGTTCGCCCGAACAAGAGAACGACCATGACAGAGCCGAGGCCCACCCTGTCCCACCGCTTCGATCCCAGTATCCTGCGTGAATACGACATCCGCGGCATCTTCGGCATGACGCTGTTCGAAACGGACGCCTATGCGCTGGGGCGCAGTTTCGGGGCCATTATGGGAAGAGGGGCCGGCGTCGTGGTCGGACGCGATGGCCGGCTGAGTTCACCCGCGCTCGAACAGGCTCTGGTCGATGGCCTTTCCGATGCGGGCGTGAACGTCATCCGCATCGGTCTTGGGCCCACCCCCATGCTCTATTTCGCCGAAGCCTCAATTCCAGAGGTGAAGGGCGGCATTCAGGTAACTGGCAGCCACAATCCCGCCGATCACAACGGCTTCAAGCTGGTACTTGCGGGGGCGCCGTTCTTTGGTGCCGACATCGTCCGGCTGGGCAGCATGGCTGCAGCCGGCGATCTCCCCGCTGCGGAAAATCGCGGCCACATCGAGGAACGCGACGTTCTTCCGGCTTACGTCACCCGACTGCTCGAGGGGCTGGCCGGTTGCGATGGAAACCATCTTTCTCGGCTTCGGGTCGGCTGGGACGCGGGTAACGGCGCGGCTGGCCCTGCTCTGGAACGTCTGATCTCGCAATTGCCGGGCGAACATCATCTGCTTTTCTCCGAAGTGGACGGGCGGTTCCCCAATCACCACCCGGACCCTACGATCGACGCCAATCTCTCAGACTTGCGCAGGCTGGTCGCGGCGAAGAACCTCGACTTCGGACTAGCTTTCGATGGCGACGCCGACCGAATCGGTGTCGTCGATGGAACGGGTCGGGTGCTGGACGCCGACCGGCTCCTCCTGATCTTCGCGCGTGACCTGTTGGCACGCCGCCCCGGCGCAGGCGTAATCGCGGACGTAAAGGCCTCGCGCACGGTTTTCGAAGGGGTCCGCGCCCTCGGCGGCCGGACCGAGATGGCGCCGGCAGGCCACTCGCACATCAAGGCGAGGATGAAGCGCAGCGGTGCATTGCTGGGAGGCGAGACGAGCGGCCATTTCTTTTTCGCCGATGACTGGTTCGGCTTCGACGACGGCCTCTACGCCGCGCTGCGGTTGATTGCCGCCACAGCCCGGCTGGAATCGAGCGTTGCCGCGCTCCGCGACGCCACGCCCGCGCTGATCAGCACGCCGGAATTGCGCTTCCCGGCCGACGATGCGCGCAAGTTCGCGGTGGTCGAGGAGGTCATGCGGCGGCTTGCGCTGGCAGGTGCCCGGGTCGATGCGATCGATGGCGTCCGCGTAGATACGCCGGACGGCTGGTGGCTCCTGCGCGCATCGAACACGCAGGCCGCTCTGACCGCCCGGGCCGAAAGCGATACGCAGGAGGGCCTGCAACGCCTGCTGGACCAGATCGACGGCCAGCTCGCCGCTTCGGGATTGGCCGGAACGGCAAGGGCATAGCGGCTTCTAGCGCCGTGAAACTGCATCCACTGCGGTGCTTTTATCCCGGAGTGCCGATATGCTCCCCTCGATGCGCGCGATGACAACGCCCCCTTCCCCCGTGCCGTCGGAGATCGCGGCATGGTTCGATTCGCGCGGCTGGCAGGTGCGCAGCCACCAGCAGGAGATGCTCGCCGCAGCGGATCGGGGGCACCACGCGCTGCTAGTCGCTGATACCGGTGCGGGCAAGACGCTGTCCGGCTTCCTGCCGACGCTCGCGGCGTTCTGTCCCTCTCGCCTCGGACCCGGAAAATCGCCCGAGGGGCTCCACACACTCTACGTATCGCCACTGAAGGCGCTGGCGACCGACGTGCAGCGCAACCTTCTCACGCCCGTCGAGGAGATGGGCCTGCCGCTTCGCATCGAAACCCGCAGCGGCGACACGCCATCCGACCGCAAGGCCCGGCAGCGCGCGCGGCCGCCACATATCCTCCTGACCACGCCCGAATCGCTTTCGCTGCTGCTATCCTATCCTGAAGCGCCGGAACTGTTCGCCAGCCTCAAACGGATCGTAATCGACGAGGTCCATGCCTTCGCTACCGGCAAGCGCGGCGACCTGCTGGCATTGTCGCTCTCCCGGCTGCAGGCGCTGGCCCCGGACATCCAACGCGCGGCGCTCTCGGCGACCCTTGCCGATCCGGACGAATATCGCGGATGGCTGGCCCCCTGGGGCGAGATCGACAGCGTCGAACTGGTCGTAGGAGAACCCGGTGCCGATCCACGGGTCGAAATCCTGCTCCCACGCGAAGAGCGCATTCCCTGGAGCGGACATGCGGCGACCTGGGCGATCCCCCAGCTCATCGAACAGATCAAGGCCCATCGCACGACGCTGGTGTTCACCAACACCCGCTTCCTTGCCGAATATATCTTCCAGGCATTATGGGACGCGAACGAAGGCAACCTACCGATCGGCATCCACCACGGATCGCTCTCGCGCGAGGCACGGCGCAAGGTCGAGGCGGCGATGGCGGACGGGAAGTTGCGCGCTCTTGTCTGTACCGCCAGCCTCGACCTCGGCATCGACTGGGGCGATATCGACCTGGTGGTGCAGATGGGTGCGCCCAAGGGCTCATCGCGCCTGCTGCAGCGGATCGGGCGCGCCAACCACCGGCTCGACAGCCCCAGCGAGGCAGTGCTGGTACCGGGCAACCGCTTCGAATTCCTCGAGGCCTTCGCCGCGCAGGAGGCCGTGCGCGAAGGCCAGCGCGATGGCGACGCCTTCCGCCCCGGCGGCCTCGATGTCCTCGCCCAGCACGTCATGGCGATGGCGTGCGCAGGGCCGTTTCGCGAGGAGGCTCTGCTCGCCGAGGTACGCTCATCACTCAGCTACGCCTGGGTGGACGAGACGATCTTCGCCCGCGTCCTCGAATTCGTCGCGACCGGCGGCTATGCCCTGCGCGCCTACGACCGCTTCCGCCGCATCGTGCGCGACAGGGACGGGACCTGGCGACTGACCCATCCCGAACATGCGGCGCGCCACCGGCTCAATGCGGGGATCATCGTCGATGCCGAGATGCTCGACGTGCGCTTTCGCAACGGGCGTTCGCTGGGCAAGGTGGAAGAAGGTTTCGGCGCCAGTCTTGAGCCGGGCGATACGTTCCGCTTCGCCGGGATGGACCTGGAAGTCGAAGCGCTGAAGGATCTGGAACTCATCGTGCGCGCCGCGAAGCGCTCCGCGACGATACCCAGCTACATGGGCCAGCGCATGCCGATCTCGACGCACCTTGCCGACCGGGTGCGCACGATGCTTGCGGACCGGGCCGGATGGGCGCGGTTCCCGGACGACGTGCGCGAATGGCTGGAAGTGCAGGACTGGCGCTCGCACCTGCCGGCTCCCGGCCAGTTGCTGGTGGAGAGCTTCCCGCATCGGGGCCTCGCCTACACCAGCTACTATACATTCGAGGGCTGGAATGCGAATCAGTCGCTCGGCATGCTGATCACCCGGCGCATGGAAGACCAGGGGCTGGGACCGCTGGGCTTCGTCGCGACCGACTATACGCTGGTGGTCTGGGGGCTGAAGGCGGTGGACGATCCGGCCGCGCTGCTTTCACCCGATATCCTGACTCACGAGTTCGTCGACTGGGTCCAGCAATCCTACTTGCTGCGCCGCGCCTTTCGCGAGGTGGCGGTGATCTCGGGGCTCGTCGAGCGCCAGCAGCCCGGCAAGCGCAAGTCCGGGCGACAAGTCACGTTCTCGACGGATCTGATCTACGACGTGCTGCGCAAGTATGAGCCCGATCACTTGCTGATCGAGGCGGCCTGGGCCGACGCGCGGGCCCGGATGACCGATGTGGCCCGCGTGGCCGACGTGCTCGACCGGGCTGCTCGGGAGATCGACCACGTGATGCTTGACCGGATCAGCCCGCTCTCGGTGCCAGCGCTCTCGATGATCGGCCGGGAAAGCCTGCCGTCCGGTGCGGCCGACGACGACCTGTTGCTGGAGGCCGAGAGTCTGGCATCGGTCGCCATGCGCATCGATCCTGCTGCCGAGGATTGAAGGCAAACAAAAAGGGGCGGATCGCTCCGCCCCTTTGGGTGCCCCTTGCGGGACCAGCCTTTGAACGATCGGCTTACTTGCCGAAAGTCGCGAACTGTTCGTTGCCGACGAAGCCGAACTTCGTGACCTGCGAGGCCTTGATGACCTCGAGAACCTGTGCCGACAGCTCGTAGCTGGCTTCCGGCTCGGGCTGGAACTGAAGTTCCGGCTCGGGGGTCATGCGGGTCGTGGCTTCGAGCGTCTGGACCAGACGCCCCTGATCGATCTGGGTCCCGTTCCACATGACCTTGCTGTCCTGAGTCAGCACGATCTTGTTCTTGACGGGGTCGATCGGAGGCGGAGTGTCCGTCGGAGGGGTCGCGACGGGCAGATCGATATCGATCGAGTGCGTCGCAACCGGGATGGACATGATGAACATGATGAGGAGGCAGAGCATGACGTCGATCAACGGCGTCGTGTTCATCTCCATCATCGGCTCGCCATCAGACTTGCCTGCTGACATTGCCATGAGATGTTACTCCTGTTCCCGCGCGTCAGTTAGGATCGATCGGGTTGGTGATGAAGCCAACCGTCGGATAACCCGAAATCTGGACGTTGTAGATCGCACCGGCGACGCAGCGCCAAGGCGATTCGACGTCACCACGAATGTGGACCTGCGGGATGAGATCCGGGTTTGCCATGAGAGCCTGCGGACCACCTTCGCGCTTCACGATCGCGTCAAGACGCTTGAAGGCCTGGTCGCGCAGTTCCTCGGAAGTCACCGGCGTCACGTTGTTGATGTAGATGCGGCATTCACCGCCGCGGTTCGCACCCTGGAAACCGGGTTCGCCCGCGCTCTTGCCCGAAGCGTCGGTGGTCGAGACGGTAAGGAGGAGATTCTCCACCTTGTCCTTCGACTCCTGCGCTACGATGACGGGAATGCGCAGCTTCTCGATCGTCTGAATCGCGACCGGAACCGCGATCAGGAAGATGATGAGCAGCACCAGCATGACGTCGACGAGCGGCGTCGTGTTGATGTCGGACATCGGTGTCTCTGCACCGCCTCCGCCCGTGGATATCGCCATAGTCTTATCCTAATCCTTGCGTTGCCTGGGGGTCGGCAGCGACTTCTCGCATGCTTCGAGCCGCCGCCTTCTTCTTGACCCCGACGGGGGCGGATCGGGTCAATGAGCCGATCCGCTTCGTTCCCCGTGCTCTTACGGCTTGGCGGGAGCGGCAGCCGGCTTGGCGGGGGCCGGAGCAGCCTTGGCCGCGACAGCGACGGTCGGCTTGATGGCGCCCTTCGAGTTGATGTTCGCGAGAATGTCGTTCGAGAAGCCGGTCAGCAGTTCGGCAATGCGCTTGTTGCGCGACTGCAGGTAGTTGTAGGCAAGCACGGCCGGAACGGCGACGAGCAGACCGAGCGCGGTCATGATCAGCGCTTCACCGACCGGACCCGCGACCTTGTCGATCGAGGCCGAACCGGCGAGACCGATCGCGATCAGTGCGCGATAGATGCCGACGACGGTACCGAACAGACCGATGAACGGCGAGGTCGCACCGACAGTGGCGAGGAAGGGCAGGCCGCCGGAGAGGCGAGCGTTGATGGTCGCTTCCGAACGCGACAGCGAACCGTGCAGCCAGTCGTGGGCTTCAAGCGAGTCGGTCATCTTCGAGTGCTGGTCTTCAGCGGCGATGCCGTCTTCGACGAGCTGGCGCCATGCGCTGTTCTTCTCGAGCTTGGCAGCGCCTTCACGCAGGGTCGGAGCCTTCCAGAAGGTCGTGCGGATCGCGTTGAACTGGCGCAGGATCTTCGACTGCTCGAACCACTTGGTGAACAGGATGTAGAACGAACCGAAGGACATGATGCCCAGGATGATCACGGTCGCGTAAGCGATGAAACCGCCCTGCTGAAGCGCTTCGGCGAAGCCGAACTTGTTCTGCGGCGCGCCCGCGGCGGCAAGGATGTCAACGATAAGCATGCGAGTTACCTCTCAAGAAGAATGCAGGATGTGATCGGAGCGGTCGAATTACCCAATGACCTGAACCGATCCCTTGGAGATTAGTTGAGCTTGTACACGATCGCGGTCGAGTACGACGACGAGATCGGGTTGCCGTCCGCATCGAGCGCCGGGTCGAAGCGCGCGTAGCGCTGCATACCGTCGCAAGCGGCCTCATCCAGATCCGGGCTGCCGCTCGAAGCGGAAACGGAACAGGCCGAAACCTTACCGTCGCCACCGACAGTCACGCGAACACCGACGCGGCCTTCGCGCTCTTCACGAGCAGCGCGGGTCGGATAGTTCGACTGAATGCGGGCGGCCCAGCTGCCCTGGCCCTTCGGCTTGACGCCGCGAGCCTTAGACGGACCGGGCGGCGGCGGCGGCGGAGCCGGCGGCGGCGCTGCGGTCTGGATCACCACCGGCGGAGCCGGGGGCGGAGTGATCACAGTCTGCACCGGCGGCGGAGCCGGGGCGATGTTGATCGGCGGCGGCGGCGCCACGATAGGCGGCGGCGGCGTATCTTCCTTCGGAGGCGGCGGCGGTGGCTCTTCCTCCTTGGGCTTTTCCTCCTTGATATCCACGGTGGTCACCTTGTTGATGACCTTCTTCGCCGCCTCATAGGCCAAGCCGGTGACGAGCGCATAGCCGACGAAGACATGGATCAAGGCGACAATGACAAGAGCAACAACCTTGTTGGTGCTCATCTGCTGGTCAGCGTAAGCCATTCAGACGCATCACTCCATTACCAAGCCCCGGACAAAAATTCCCGGAAGAACATGCCCAAGGGCGCCCATGGACTCCCCCCCGGAAAGAGGGAACCCATGACGAAACTCCAAATTACCCACCCTGACGGCTAACAGTCTGCCCATCCGACGACAATACGAAACGGGAGGCGAACCGAGGAGCTATTGCTATTTTTGCCCCATTTTGCAGGCTTCTTAACGTCGAAGCCCACCCCACGCAACGCCTTATCGGCCCAGCGGGGGTTAACGCGCGATTCATGCCCGGTTAGCTCAAATTGATCCAGTGCAATTTTGAGTTGAGGCCGCTCAAGGGCTATAAGCCATCGCATTTCCACGGAGATTATCGTCCATGCCTTTGATTTCGCGCCCCCTTGCAGCGGCCCTGGCGGGTGCTTACATCGCGCTTGCGCCCCTTGCGGCGAGCGCCCAGGGGCCGCTCGAGACGCCCGATGAAGTCACTTATGCCGACATCGCCGACCTAGCTGATTCGGCAGGTCTCGTGGTGCAGGCCCAGATCGCCAAAATGACCCGCATCGATAATGAACGGGCGCGCGGTCTCACTCCGGGACATGGACGCTTCTATATAGAGGCCCGCACCAGGGCCCTGCTGGTGGGCAAGGCCCCACTCGGCGAATCGGTCACCTACCTCGTCGACCTCCCGCTCGACGCCAAGGGCAAGGCACCCAAGCTGAAGAAGCAGGTCGTGTTCCTATTCGCACGCGCCGTGCCGGGCCGTCCCGGCGAACTTCAACTCGTCTGGCCGACCGCACAGCAGATTTCCACGCCCGCGCGCGAGACACGGCTCCGTTCGATTCTCCAGGCCCTTGTCGCTCCTGACGCGCCTGCGAAGATCACCGGCGTGCGCGAGATGCTGTTCGTCCCCGGCAATCTCGCAGGTCAGGGGGAGACCCAGATCTTCCTCAATACCCACGATAATTCGGCCGCCTCGATCACGGTGAAGCACGAACAGGGCCAGGCTCCGACATGGGGCGTGTCGTTCTCCGAACTGGTCGCCGACCTCGGCCACCCCCCGGAACCGGACACGCTCGAGTGGTATCGGCTCGCCTGCTTCCTGCCCCGTACCCCGCCTGCCGGCGCCAATGTCTCGGGCAGCTTCGCCGAGCAGCAGCAGGCTCTGGCGGACTATCGCATGGTCCTGAGCCAGCTCGGCCCCTGCGCGCGGACACTTAAGTGACACCGCGATCGGCGTTCGTGCTGGAATTTGACGCCCGCCTGCCTTAGTGCGCGCTCCCGAACAAGGAGCTAGCATGGCCGAACCGCTGAATATCGCGCTTGCCGGACTGGGAACCGTCGGCACCGGCGTCGTCCGTCTCATCGAGACCAATGCGGAGCTGATCGCCCGCCGCGCCCGCCGTCCGATCCGCATCGCCGCCGTCAGCGCGCGCGACCGCACCAAGGATCGCGGCGTCGACCTCTCGCGCTACGACTGGGTGGACGATACCGCCGCCCTCGCCGCGCGGGGCGACGTCGATGTGGTGGTGGAGATGGTCGGCGGCTCGGACGGCCCGGCCCTCGCCCTCGCCCGCAACTCGATTGCGGGCGGCAAGAGCCTCGTCACCGCCAACAAGGCGATGATCGCGCATCACGGGCTGGAACTGGCCGCCGCCGCAGAGGCGAAGGGCGTCGCCCTCAAGTTCGAGGCGGCCGTCGCGGGCGGCATCCCGGTCATCAAGGGGCTGTCCGAAGGCGCCGCCGCCAACGCCATCGAGCGCGTCTACGGCATCCTCAACGGCACCTGCAATTACATCCTCTCGACCATGGAGGACACCGGCGCGGACTTCGGCGACGTGCTCGCCGAGGCGCAGCGGCTTGGCTATGCCGAGGCCGATCCGACCTTCGACATCGAGGGCATCGACGCCGCGCACAAGCTGTCGATCCTCGCCGCCATCGCCTTCGGTTCGCAGCTTCGCTTCGACGCGGTGGAGACGATGGGCATCAGCCGCGTCAAGGCCGCCGACATCGAGCAGGCCCGCTCGCTCGGCTACGTCATCCGCCTGCTCGGCATGGCCGGTGTCGATCTTGCGAGCGGCACTCCCCGGCTGTTCCAGCGCGTACGTCCGCACCTGGTGCCCATCGATCATCCCCTCGCCCACGTCGACGGAGCGACCAACGCGGTCGTGGCCGAAGGCAACTTCATGGGCCGCCTGCTGTTCCAGGGCGCAGGCGCCGGAGACGGCCCAACCGCCAGCGCGGTCGTCGCCGACATCATCGACATCGCGCGCGGCGAAAAGGGTGCGGCATTCTCGATGCCCGCGGGCGAACTGGAAGCGATGGAACCGGCGGAATCCGGGCACCGTGTGGGCAGTTCCTACATCCGCTTCACCGTGCCGGACCGCCCGGGCGTGCTGGCCGACATCACCGCCGCCATGCGCGATGCGGGAGTCTCGATCGAGAGCCTGATCCAGAAGGGCGATCCCGATCAGGACGGCGAAGTCATCCTGGCGGTCGTCACGCATCCGGGGCCGGAGAGCGCCGTCACCGAGGCGATGCGCATTCTCGACGGGTCGGACAGCCTGACCGCGAAGCCGCTGGTGATGCAGATCATCGGGGCCTGAGATGGGCCGGGGGACGCCTCTTCGGAGGCATCCGTCCTGTACGTTCTATTCCTGAGCACTCCCGGAGCCGCCACTCCGGGACGCTGCCGTCATGGCGCGCGCAGTTCGCCCTTGGCGATCTTGTCTGCGTCCGAACCGGCGGGAGCCTCCGGGATCGTCGACAGGTCGATAATGTAGGGCTGCTCGGGCGGGCACGGCGGGATCATGCACAAGCCGCCCATCGTCGCCTTGCCCTTGAAGATGCCGTTGCCCGAAACGTCCGGCGTGCGCGGTCGCCCATCGTTGGCGCCCACGCCGGTCGGGTCGTCGTCTCCGGTGGAGGGGACGCGATACTGGTCCGGCGTCGGCGCGCAGACCACGATCTCGCCCTGCTTCATGGTTCGCAGACAGGCGTTGCGCGAAGTATCCTTCGTGATACGACCACCTGTTCCCAGCATTTTTTCGGCGATCGCACGATCTCCTGCAGAAGCGCCGGAAGCGTCTTGAGCAATCGCCGGCGCGGGAGCGATTATTGCGATTGCGAAAGGGAAAATCCAGCTTCTCGACAATTCAAAATCCTCTGTCTAATCGGTGAAAATCTTGCCTCCCTGGATTAATCCGGAGTGAACATGTCCGAAAACACTACCCCCGCAAGTCATGTACTCGATCGCGTTCTGGTCCTCGAAATGGTGCGCGTCACCGAGGCTGCCGCCATCGCCGCGTCCTCCCTCATAGGGCGCGGAGACGAGAAGGCAGCCGATCATGCCGCAGTCGAGGCAATGCGCAAGGCCTTTGACGGCCTCTACATCGACGGGACGGTCGTGATCGGCGAGGGGGAGCGCGACGAGGCGCCCATGCTCTTCATCGGCGAGAAGGTCGGCGGCGCTCCCGGCAAGGGTCCGAAGATCGACATCGCGCTAGATCCGCTCGAAGGCACCACCATCACCGCCAAGGCCGGACCGAACTCGCTGGCAGTGCTGGCGGCGGCGGAGGAAGGCGGCCTCCTCAACGCGCCCGACGTCTATATGGAGAAGATCGCGGTCGGCCCCGGCTATCCGGACGGCGTCATCGACCTCGACAAGACCCCGACCCAGAACGTCGAGGCGGTGGCGGCGGCCAAGGGCGTGAAGCCTTCGGACATCATCGTCTGCGTGCTCGACCGCCCCCGCCACGAGGCGCTGATCGCCGAGCTGCGCGAGATCGGCTGCGGCGTCGTGCTGATCGGCGACGGCGACGTGGCAGGCGTCATAGCGGTGACCGACGAGGATACCACGATCGACCTCTACATGGGCTCGGGCGGCGCGCCCGAGGGCGTCCTCGCGGCGGCGGCGCTGCGCTGTGTCGGCGGGCAGTTCAACGGCCGCCTGCTGTTCCGCAACGACGACGAGCGCTCCCGCGCCCGCAAATGGGGCATCAAGGACCTCGACAAGATCTACAAGCTGGAGGAACTGGCCAAGGGCGACTGCATCTTCGCCGCCACCGGCGTCACCAGCGGCTCGCTGCTCGACGGGGTGAAGCGGCGCAAGGGCGGCATCATGACCACCGAAAGCGTGGTGATGCGCGCCAGTTCCGGCACCGTGCGCTGGATCAGGGGCGAGCATCGGATCTGATGCAAGGTGACAGGGTTTACACGGTTGACACGGTCCAGGGGCAAAAGACGTCACCTTGGGCCGGAAAGTGTCACCTTGCGGGCCTAAGGTGACACATTTTGCGCTGGATGTGTCACCTTGTGCGGATGAGGTGTCACCTTGTGGTGTAACCTTGTGGCGGAAGGTGAGCGGCGGACGGGGCATGAGCGCAATGTACCGGAGCGCGCCATGTGTAGGAAAGCGGACCTTCGAAAAGCGCCCCATTGGGGACCTTGTATATCCTCCCTGTTCCGCAGGAATGGGGAGGGCGACCGCCGACGAAGTCGGTGGTGGAGGGGAGAAGCCCCTCCGTCAGCCCTGCGGGCTG
>NZ_BAAILP010000193.1:0-5064 GCF_054589055.1 Novosphingobium sp. 11B
AAGGCCGGGATCGCTGGCCGTAAAAGCCCACCTCTCGCGAGAACGTCCTGACGCGCGCTATCGCCTCAAGAACTGCCAGCGATCCCGGCCTTCGCCGGGATGACGGATCGGCCGTGATGGCAGATCGGGTGCGATGATGATCAGCGTGGAAGCTGCAGCGCTCCGCCCGCATCGCGCTCGACCGGGCCGTGCACGACCACCGCTGACAACGGCAAGTCTGCATAGATGTGCGGGAACAGCGCGCCGCCGCGCGAGACTTCCCACTTCACGGTGTCGCCCAGCGCGGTCAGATCCACGGCGGCGATGTGCAGGTCGTCCTGTCCGGCGAAGTGCTTGTCCAGCGTGCCCTGCGCCTGATCGGCAGTGGACATATGGATGTAACCGTCGGCCAGATCGACTGGCGCCCCGGCAAAGGTCCCGTCGGCGAGCAGCCGTGCAAGCTGCTCGCCGGTCAGGATTTTATATGCGACCGTATCCCTCACGCTTCGGCTTCCGGAGCCTCCGGCGCGGCCTCGTCGGCTACCGGGGTCTCGACTTCCGGTTCTTCGTCCAGCCGGACCGCGCTGACGACGTGCTCGTTCGCCGAGACGGTGAACAGGCGCACGCCCGCCGAGCCGCGACCGATCACGCGCAGCGAATGGAGCGGCAGACGGATCAACTTGGCCTGGTCGGTAACCAACATCAGCTGCTGGGCAAGGGTCGCCGGGAAGCTGGCGACTACCGGACCGTTGCGGCCGATGTTGTCGATATTGGTGATGCCCTGGCCGCCGCGACCGGTGCGGCGGTACTCGTAAGCCGAGGACAGCTTACCGTAGCCGTTGGCACAGACCGTCAGGATGAACTGCTCGCGCTCTTCCAGTTCGGCCATGCGCTCTGCGGAGAGAGTGGATTCGCCCTCCTTGTCGCCCTTCCACGGGGCGAAGCGCAGATACTGCTCACGGTCTTCGGCATCGGTGCCGACGCGGTGGAGGATCGAGAGCGAGATGACCTCGTCGTCACCCTTCAGCGTCATGCCGCGCACGCCGGTGGACGTGCGGCTCGTGAATTCGCGCACGTCGTCGCCGGGGAAGCGGATCGCCTTGCCCTGGCGGGTGGCGAGCAGCACGTCGTCGCTGGCCTCCAGCAGTGCCACGCCGATCAGGCGATCATCGCTGCCTTCGTCGAAACGCATCGCGAACTTGCCGTTGCTGGGGATGTTCGCGAAGGAATCCATGGAGTTGCGGCGCACGTTGCCCTTGGCGGTGGCGAACACGACCGACAGCGCGCTCCACTCCGTCTCGTCCTCGGGCAGGGCGAGCACGGTCTGGATCGTCTCGTCCTTGTCGAGCGCCGGCAGCAGGTTGACGATCGGGCGTCCGCGCGTGGTCGGGCCGCCTTCGGGCAGCTTGTAGACCTTGAGGCGGTAGACCTTGCCTGCGGTGGAGAAGAACAGCACCGGGTTGTGGGTGGAAGTGACGAACATCGTCGTCACCGCATCCTCGTCCTTGGTGGCCATGCCGGCGCGGCCCTTGCCGCCGCGGTTCTGGGCGCGGAAGGCGGACAGGGCAGTGCGCTTGATGTAGCCGTCCATGGTCACGGTAACGACCATGTCCTCGCGCTCGATCAGGTCTTCGTCGTCGATGCCGTCGAAGGCGGCGGTGATCTCGGACAGGCGCGGGGTGGCATAGGCGTCTCGCACGGCCTGCAGTTCCTCGCGCATGACGGCGTAGAGCTTCACGCGGTCGGCGAGGATGGCGAGGAATTCCTCGATGGCGATCGCGAGTTGCTTCAGCTCGTCGCCGATCTCGTCGCGGCCGAGAGCGGTCAGGCGGTGCAGGCGCAGGTCGAGGATCGCCTTCACCTGTACTTCGGACAGGCGGTAGATACCGTCGGCGGCTTCGGCCTCGGGCTCGATCGCCTCGACCAGACGGATGTACTGCGCGATGTCGCCGATCGGCCATTCCTTGGCGAGCAGCTTGGCGCGGGCGTCGGCCGGATTGGAGGCGCCGCGGATGATCTTCACCACCTCGTCCATGTTGGACACGGCGACGACGAGGCCGAGCAAGATGTGCGCCCGGTCGCGCGCCTTGTTCAGTTCGAACTTGGTGCGGCGGGTGATGACCTGCTCGCGGAACTGGATGAACGCCTGCAGGATGTCGCGCAGGGCCATGATCTCGGGGCGGCCGCCGCGGATCGCCAGCATGTTCGCGGCGAAATTCGACTGTGCCGGGGTGCTGCGCCACAGCTGGTTGAGCACGACTTCCGGCGAGGCGTCGCGCTTGAGGTCGATGACCACGCGCACGCCTTCGCGGTTGGATTCGTCGCGGATGTCGGAGACGCCCTCGATCCGCTTGTCCTTGGCGGCCTCGGCGATCTTCTCGACCAGATTGGACTTGCCGACCTGGTAGGGGATCGAGGTGAGGACGATCGAGCGCGAATCCTTGCGGCTGCCGCGCCCTTCCTCGACGTGGCTGCGGCAGCGCTGGATGATCGAGCCGCGCCCGGTGGTGGCGGCGAGCCGGGCGCCGTGCTGGCCCAGGATCAGCGGGGCGGTGGGGAAATCGGGGCCGGGGATGATCTGGAACAGTTCCTCCGAGGTGATCCCCGGATTGTCCATCATCGCGAAGCAGCCGTCGATCACTTCGCCCAGGTTGTGCGGCGGGATGTTGGTCGCCATGCCGACCGCGATGCCGCCCGCGCCATTGACGAGGATGTTCGGGAAGCGCGCCGGAAGCACCGTCGGCTCCTGACGCGAACCGTCGTAGTTGTCCGCGAAGTCGACGGTGTCCTTGTCGAGATCGTCGAGCAGCGAGTTGGCGACGCGGGCGAGGCGCGCCTCGGTGTAGCGCATCGAGGCCGGCGGATCGGGGTCCATCGAGCCGAAGTTGCCCTGACCGTCGATCAGCGGCACGCGCATCGACCAGTCCTGCGTCATGCGCGCAAGGGCGTCGTAGATCGCGCTGTCGCCGTGTGGGTGGTAGTTGCCCATCACGTCGCCGACGATCTTGGCCGACTTGCGATAAGGACGCCCGGCGACGAAGCCGCCTTCCTGCGAGGCATAGAGGATGCGCCGGTGCACCGGCTTCAGGCCGTCGCGCACGTCGGGCAGCGCGCGGCTGACGATCACGCTCATCGCGTAGTCGAGGTAGCTCGTCTTCATCTCGTCGACGATGTCGATGCGGGTGAATTCGCCCTCGGGGCCTACGGGCTGGATATCGTTGGTGTCGTCGCTCACGCGGGTTGGATCGCTTTTGCTACGGAAGAAGAATGATGGACCGCACTAGGACATGCGCCAGGGGAAAGCCACCGGAACCGGGGGCGGCGAGGGGCGATGCGTGCCGTTTTCCACATATAAGGAACGCACGCGCGCGGGGAACCTGAACGGCTGCGACGAATTGCATTCAATGCGCGTTCAGTGGCTAAAAGCTAATTCGCTCGCATGGTTGCCAAGGGCCGAATTCCCGGCCAAACCGGCGACCGCCTTATTTTCATCCCGTTTCGGCGGGATTTCGTTTGTCCTTGAGAGGAGTAGCCTTGATGGCTCGCAAGTTCCTTGTTTCCCGTGTCGCTCTTGCCGCCCTCCTGTCGAGCGGTATGGCGCTGACGGTCGCCACCCCCGCGATGGCCGCGAAGAAGGAGAAGGAAGCCGCAGGCGGCAAGTTCTCCCCCGAGTTCGTGAAGGTCGCCCAGCCGCTGCAGAAGGCCATGGAAGCCGCGATCGCTGCTCTCGGCGGCCAGCAGACCCCCGACGCGATGGCCAAGGCCAAGGCCGCCTTCGACGCCGCCGTCGGCGGTGACGGCAAGGCCGCGTTCCAGGCCGCCGTGCCGGCCGCAACCACGCCCGACGACAAGAACGCACTCGGCTCGATGATGCGCAACTTCGGTATCATCTCGCAGGATCTCGCCACCAAGCAGGAAGGCAACAAGATGTTGCTCTCCAGCGGCAAGCTGCCCGCCGAGGAAGTCGGCAAGACCAACTACGATGCTGGCATCACCGCCTACCAGCTCAAGGACTACGCCAGCGCGGCAACGTACCTGAAGGCGGCGAAGGACGGCGGCTTCGTCGATTCGTCGGGCCAGCTCGATGCGGTCCTCGCCGATGCCTACAAGCGCAACAACAACCCCGAGGCCGCCCTGCAGATGGCCAAGGACGATGTTGCCGCCGCGCAGGCCAAGGGCCAGGCGCCTTCGGAAACCGCGCTGCGCTCGGTCCTCCAGCAGACCTACACCGCCAAGCAGCTCGCCCCGTCGACCGAATATGCGGCGATGCTCGGCCAGTATTACCCGGGCACCTGGAACACCGCGATCTCGGTGGTCCGCCAGTTGGCCTCGCTGCCGCGCGACCAGAACCTCGACCTGATGCGCCTGATGTTCCTCACCGGTTCGATGAACGACAAGCGCGACTACTTCGAATACCTCGAGAACGCCGATCCGCGCGCGTTCCCGGGCGAAGCGAGCAAGGTCATGGCCGACGGCATCGCCAAGGGCAAGCTGACCGCCGGAGACGTGCCGGACAAGGCTAACACCGACGGCCGCGTCGCAGCGGACAAGGCTTCGCTGCCCGCTACCGAGCGTGACGCCAACAAGCCGGGGGCCACTGCCGCTGCCGTCGTCGGCGCTGCGGACGTGTTCCTGAGCTACGATCAGGCCGCCAAGGCCGAGCCGCTTTACGCCAAGGCCGCGTCGATGCCGGGCGTCGATGCCAACAAGGTGGCGCTGCGCCTCGGCATGTCGCAGGCTTTGCAGGGCAAGTACGCCGATGCGGAAGCCAACTTCGCCAAGGTCACCGGCACTCGCGCGCCGGTTGCCAAGCTGTGGTCGGCTTATGCCAAGAGCAAGGCTTCGCCTGCTCCGGCAGCGGCTCCTGCAGCGAACTGAGCTTTCGGTTCAGACTGAATCGGGAAGGGCGCCGGGTTTCCGGCGCCCTTTTTGGCGGCCAATGTCCAAGCAGCGGGCATCGCCCCATCGCTACCGTTCAAACATCATCGTCATCCCAGCGAAGGCTGGGACCGCTGGCCGTACTTGACGCGATAGCCCGCGTTAGAACGCCCGGACGCGAGGCGGTCTGTTCACGGCCAGCGGTCC
>NZ_BAAILP010000194.1:0-785 GCF_054589055.1 Novosphingobium sp. 11B
TCTCCCAGAATGACGCTGGCGCGTTCCGATCGATTGCCGAATGCTTGTTGGGCCATGCCTTTGAGGAGCGAGCGCAGTTGAGCGTTTTCAGCCCGGAGTTCCCGCACAAGGGCGGCCATCTGCTCGAGATTGTCAGGAAGATTATCGGCTTCGGCAGGCATGCGTGACTATACCACACAGCCCTCATTATACTACAAAAAACCGCAGAATTCAGCCAAAAATAGCGGGCCGCCGCGCCGCCTGGAATGGCAGTTTGTGCCAATCCAGGCCTGACAGAAGGGCCACACATTGAGCTCCGGTCAGAGCAAGAGTGCCGCCTTGCACTGCAGGCCAATAAAACTTCCCATGGTCGAGCCATTTTGTCGCCATAACCGCGCCGGAGCCGTCATGACGGACCAACTTGATTTTGTCAGCAGCCTTATTGCGGAAGACAAACACATCACCGGCGCAGGCATCGTGGCCCAGAACATGTGTCACCAGTCCCATCAGCCGGTTGATCCCGGCCCTGAAGTCGATGGGCTGCGTCGCCACATAGATCCGCACGCTTCCATCGATCGGGATCATTCCCGGATCGCCGCCAGAACGGTGCGCAAGTGCTCCGCCTCGACGGCGCCGCAAATACGAACTGTCACATCGCGCACCACCAATTCCATGCTGGGCGGCGATGCCGGGACGGCCGGCATTTGCGCTTGCTCCTCGCCAACCACCGTCACTGGCACAAGCCGGAGTTCTTCAACGGTCCCCGCCGCTCGCGCCTGCCGGCGCCAATAATGCAGCAGGCCAAG
>NZ_BAAILP010000194.1:1026-1607 GCF_054589055.1 Novosphingobium sp. 11B
ACCCCATCAATTTCCTCAACCACTGCCCGAGCTCCTCAACGTCTCGCGCAGATCTACCCCTCAAAAATCAACCAGAATACGTGGGGTCGAAGCAGCGGTTACCGCGCACCTGCTTGCGGATTTTCCACGTAATCAGGTCGCGCGGGATCGTAGCGTCTTTTTCATCGCGTGGGATCGAGAGGTTTGCTGGGTTGAAGGGCGGGGTGTGAGCGTTCTGCGGCATGGCCGCCCAAGCTAAGTCGGGGTTATCCTGAGCGCGGCGGCCATGGCCTGGAACACGGCGGCGTCGGGACAGGCGGAAGCGAAGGCGACACGAATGCGGGTGGCGGTTTCGATGACGCGGGCGGCGACCTTGAGGAGCCGCAGGCGCAAGGTGGCGAACTCGGCGGTGGCAAGAGCGGAGGCCCTTGGGATGGCCCGCCGGATGCGCCACATGAGCCAGAACGCGGCGGTGTGCAGGATGAGCCGCATTTGGTTTGCGTTGGCCGAGCGGCACGAGGTGCGATCGCTGGCGAGTTGCGTCTTGTGCAGTTTGATGAGGTTTTCGGCTTGGCCACGGGCACAGTAGAGGCTGTCGTAGA
>NZ_BAAILP010000195.1:0-2749 GCF_054589055.1 Novosphingobium sp. 11B
ACTTGATCCGGGACCGCTGGCCTTGAACAGTCCACCTTTCGATGAGCGCAGACCAGCAAGGTCGCATCTAAAGACCGCCAGCGGTCCCGGATCAAGTCCGGGACGACGATCTTCTTCAACCCATTGGCGGCTGGGGCACGTCCAGGCGCGCGATCAGGCCGCCTTCGGGCGCGGCGGCGAAGGAGAGCTGGCCGTCGAAGCGCGCCATCAGCCGGTGCGCGGTCGGGATGCCGAGGCCGAAGCCCTTGGTGTCCCGCGCCCGCGCCGCGTCGAGGCGGAAGAACGGGTCGAGGATCGCCTCGAAATAGGCGGAAGGGATGCCCGGCCCGGAATCGGCGATCTCGATGCGCCAGTGCCCTTCGTGGCGGATCACCGCGACCTGAGCCTCGCCGCCGAACTGGATGGCGTTCTCCACCAGCGCCGCCAGCGCCAGTTCCACCGGCTCGCGGAAGGTCCGGGCGAGGGTGGGGACGGAGGCGTCGAAGCGGGCGCGCGTCCCGTAAGGATGCAGCACGTGCGCAACCACTTCGGTGAGGTCCAGCGTCTCGGGCTCGGCGTCGAGATGCTGCGCGCGCAGGAAGCGCTGCAGCGAGGCGAGCAGGGCCTCCATCTCGTCCACGCTGGCAAGGATCACCCCGCCCAGTTCGGCATCGTCGATGAGTTCCGCCGCGACCTTCTGGCGCGAGAGCGGCGTGCGCAAGTCGTGGCTGATCGCCTCGAACGACCTGGCCTGATCCTGCAGCAGCCGCGCGATGCGCTCCTGCATGAGGTTCATGGAGTGCGCGAGCTGGCGCAAGTCCGGGGTGCCACCCTCGGCGATGACCACTTGCCGGCCCCGACCGATGGCGTCGGCGGCATCGCTCATGCGGCGCAGCGGGCGGGTCAGCACGTGCAGCGCGGCGAGGCCGATGGCGAGAAAGGCCACCGTCGTCGCAAGCGTCAGCACCGTCGCCCGCAGTGCTACCGGCCACATCGCGTTGATATCGCGCGAGCGGAAGTTGAGCCAGTGCCCGTCCGTCAGCCGGATCGCGCCGACGAGATCGCACTTGCCTCCCGGCGGTCCCTGCATGGCCAGCCGCAGCGAGCGCCCGCCGAGCGAAGGCTCCCACTCGATGATGCGCCGCTCGATGCGGATGAGGGATTCGTCGGTCGTGGCGGTCGCCACGCTGGGCGTATTGCCGACGGCGGCGGCGAGGTGACGCGTGCTCATGGTCGGCGCGGTCAAGCGTGGATCGGCGGAGTGGATGCGGTCGCTGACGACGAGCAGTTCGCCGATGCGGCGCGCGTGGTCCTCGTTCAGCGTCTGCCGGTCGATCGACTGGTAGAACACGAGGCTGGCAGCCAGTTGCAGCACGCCGAGCAGCATGAACACCAGTGCGACATAGACCGCGAAACGCGGCGCGAAGGGACGGGCCACCTCTTGATCCTCTCCTGCAGCATACCGCCCGGCCGCACGGTGCCGATATGCCTCTGCAGATTTTGCACACACCCGCCCGGCTCCCGCGTCAACTGGAGGAGGAGGTGTAGCAATGATTTGATACGCAATCGGCCTGATGCGCAACGATTCACCGCAGGTGCGGCGCGCTCCTGGGCACCTGTTTTATCTGACAGGCAGGGTCCGAAACCCGCCGCGCTAGTCTTCCTCCCGCAGCGCCGAGTCCCCGCGAACCAATCGCGGCGCGGGCGCAATAGGGGAGAGACCGATGATCCGTCACGTCGTGATGCTCAAGTTCAAGAAGGATGCCGATCCGGCCAAGATCGACCTCTTCATCGAGGAGGTGAAGAAATTGTCGCATCTCAACCGCGAGGTGCGTGACTACAGCCATGGCAAAGTCGTCCACACGCGGTTCCACTCGGGCGATTTCGACTTCGCCAACTGCTGCGACATCGACACCTACGAGGCGATGGAGCGCTACATGTCGCACTGGTCGCACTTGCGGATGACGCCGTTCCTGCCGGACATCCTCGAGAACATGATCTCGTTCGACTGGGAGATCGACTACCACGGACCCGAATTCGACGAGACGCTGGCCGCCGAGGAAGCCGAGCGCGAGAAGGCGCGCGTGCTCAAGGTGCACGAAGACCCGGCCAAGGCCTACGTCCCCGAAGTGCGCGGCCAGACGCGTGAGCGCGCGCGCGAGATGTGCGCGGCCGCCGGTGTCACGCTGTCGGAGGACGAGGAGGAGATCATCGGCTCGGTCTGGGCACCCAATCGGATCATGTTCGTCACTCCCGATGCCGGGACCGAAGTGCCGAAGGGCTCCGAAATCCGCATCGGCATCACCGGCGAC
This sequence comes from Novosphingobium sp. 11B, assembly GCF_054589055.1. Taxonomy (NCBI): domain Bacteria; kingdom Pseudomonadati; phylum Pseudomonadota; class Alphaproteobacteria; order Sphingomonadales; family Sphingomonadaceae; genus Novosphingobium; species Novosphingobium sp. 11B. The sequence goes on from NZ_BAAILP010000195.1 coordinate 2,292, forward strand.
TGGCTGACCGGCCCTGCCGTCCCCGGCGGCGATGCCCCCGCCTGGTAACGAGAGGAAGCCTCAAATGATCATTCTTGCCGGACACCTGAAGACCGCCCCCGATCTCGTCGAAGACCTTGCCGCGACTTTGCGCGGGCTGGTCGAGCCGACGCTGAAGGAGGACGGGTGCCTCAACTACCACTTCGCTATCGACGATCCGGCAGCAGGGACGGTGCTGGTCTTCGAACGCTGGCGTGACGAGGCTGCACTGGCCACGCACCTTGCGCAACCGGCAGTGACGGCCGTGCTCGGCGGCTGGGCCGAGCGCATCGACGTTTCCGGTGTGCGCAAGTTCGATGCGTTGAATGAGCGGGGGTTCATGGACTGACGGGGCGTCCCCTCGTTTCGTCATTGCGAGCACAGCGAAGCAATCCAGGGCAGCACTACGCCGCTCTGGATTGCTTCGCTGTGCTCGCAAT
>NZ_BAAILP010000195.1:2858-87314 GCF_054589055.1 Novosphingobium sp. 11B
TCGCCCGGCCAGGTCTTCTGAGCTGCCCATTCCTCGACGCCGAGGCGGCCGAGTTGTTGTTCCACCGTACGTGCCATCGCAGACCCTTCCGGCGAACGGCAGCCCATGTTGTACGTGAGGGCGGTGCGGCGGCCGTCCGCGCCCATCCACTCGACGGTCACGCTCGACATGTCGGTGGCGGCCTCGGTACAGGCGTGGGCACGCTCCTCGCCGGTCTGCGGACGCATCGGCGCGAGGGCGCGGCGCACGTCCTCGTACGTCGCGCGGCCGACCGAATGGGCGCGCTGGCCCAGCACGGCGGTATGCCGCTCGCCGGTGAAGTCAACGCGTCCGGCGGGCGTCACGGCCACCTTGTACACCGGGCAAAACCCGAAGCACGGACCGCGCGATATGCGCAATTCCTCCCCCGCCGGAGCGGGGGAGGCGGCGCCGGGCCGCACGCGGGGGGCGCAGCTTAACAGCAGCCCGGCGCCCAGTACGATGCCGCAGAGGAGTGGTCCACGCATCGTCCTGTCCTTACCAGCCAATGGTCACGGAGCCGCGCAGCGCGAGATCGACCCGGCCGTGGCGATCCTCGGCCGAGAGTTCGCCGCCCATCGTGAAGCCCGATGAGCCGCCGATCGCACGCAGGCGCGCGAACCAGCCGCTCGTCGCGCCGTCGCCTTCCAGCGTGAAGTTGTCCCCGCCCTCGAAGTGCGCGGTGGTCGAGCCGATGCCGCCATTGACGATCTCGCGCCAGCCGCCCTCGGTTTCCATGCGGAACCAGTTCTCGTCCCGTGCCTTCATGCCGAGGAAGTCGATGCCCACGGTCATGCTCGGGTTCACCGCCAGTTCGTCGCTGGTGCGCGAGGCGACGGTGAGGTTCAGCTTCTCGCCGCCGGTCTCGGAGTAGCCGTCTTCCTTCAGGCGCACGTAGTCGACGGTGACGCCCGGACGGAAGAAGAAGAACTGCGAGCCGCCCTCGATCGCCGCGCCGCCCGCGAAAGTGACGAACTTGCCGTCCCACTTGGCGTCCATGGTGCGACGCACGGTTTCCGAACCGATGGCGCCGTAGAAGTTGCGCTCGCCGTCGAACTTGGCCGTGCCGACCGAGCCGCGTGCAAAGGCGCTGACCGGGCCGAACTTGGCGCGCCAGTGCGCCGCCAGTTCGAATGCGTCCGAGTTCACGTCGGTCAGTGCGCCGTTCTTGTGGTTGTTGTTGAGGTAGGCGACGGTGCCGCCGAACTTGCCGAGGCCGGTGCGGTACTCGGCGGTCGCCGACCATGCATAGCCATTCAGCTTGTAGGCGGCGGTGTTGCCGGCCTTCCGGTCGCTGCCCCAGATCGCCATGTTGAGCGTGGTGGAGAAGCGGCCGCTCGCGGTGATCGGTCCCTGCGGGTCCTGCATCTGGCGGGCGAGGGCGCGGGTGCCCAGGCTGATGCCCTCGAAACCGCCGCCCGCGTGGTCGGGCAGCATCTGGCCCACGGCCGAGCGGAAGGCATCGCCGTTGGTCAGGCCGAGGAAGACCTGCTCGATCTTGTCGTCCTTGGCCAGCTGCTTGAACACCGCGTCATAGGCGGCCGCGCCCGAGCGGTTGAGGCCGAGTTCGCTGACCGTGCGGCGCGAGACGTCGACAACGATGGTGTTGGCCGCCGCGTCCTTGTCCAGTTCCGCCTTGAACATGAAGGGAACGAGGTCGGTGTTGGTGGCCAGCTTGTCGCGGCCGGTCAGGCTGCCTGCGGTCAGGACCTGGTAGGAGCCCTCGGCGGTCGAGACGTCGGCCAGGCGGATAGCCAGCTTGGAGCCTTCCGCGAAGGTGGCGTTACCCGATACGGTGTAGGACGAACCGGCGCCTGCGGTCTTGTCGAGCGTGACGAGGACCATGCCGGTGCTGCCCACATCGAGCGAGGCCATCGTTGCGGGCTTCCTGACGTCGAGCAGACCGCCCGACACCTTGACCGCCAGCTGCGAGGAATTGGTGAAGGAGCCGGAGAAGTACGCCGTGCCCGAAATGTTCAGCACGTCCGCGCCGCCGCCGAAGTCCATCGCGCCGTTGAAACCGCTGGTGCCCGCCAGCGAGACGGTGTCGGTGCCCGCGCCGAAGGTCACGTTGCCAGTCTGCACCGCGTCGCCCGAGAGGTTCAGCGTATTGTTGCCCGCACCGAAGGCGACGTTGCCGGTGAGAGTGCCGTCGGCAAGGTCGAGCGTGTCGTTGCCGCCCGCGAACCACACGTCGCCGACGATGGCGGGCGCGGTCACGCCGGACGCCACCTGCGTCTGTTTGACGGTGACGTCGCCGGTCCCGGCGCGCAAGTCGATGGCGATGTTGCGCGCGCCGTCCTTGGCGCCGGTGGCCGAGATGGTGCCTGCGTTCTCGATCAGGTTCAGGGTGCCGCTGGCGTCGACGATGGCCGTGGCCGAGCCCTTTTCGCCCGCGACCGCCTTGATCGTGCCGCTGTTGCGGATGGTCGGCAGGTTGCCGCCCGCGTCGACGCGCACGGCAGTCGCCAGCGCATTGTCGGCATTGCCCGATGCTGCGGCGATGTTGCCGGTGTTCTGCAGCAGCGGCGTCGTCGCGCCGGCGCCGATGCGAAGGGCCGTGGCGCTGGCACCGTTGGCATTGGCGACGACCGAGCCGGAGACGCCGATGCCGTTGGCAATCGTCACCGCGCCGCCGCGTCCGCCGATGACGAGGCCGTTGGCGGCCACGCCGGAGTAGAGGCCCTGGCCCTCGACCGACCCTTCGATGATCAGCCCGAATTTGCTGCCGGTATTGGCGACAGGGCCGATGGTGACGGCGTGATCGGTCGCGCCCACCTGCATGGCGGCGGCGCTGCCGTAGGAGACGACCTTGGCGGTGCCTTCCTTGCTGTCGTCGATGCCGTCGCCATCGGAGTCCGGCTTCGCGGGGTCGGCCTTAGGCGCGGCGGCGAGGATGATCCCGCCGGTCACGTTGCCCTCGACGATCAGCGCCGAGCCGCCCTGCAGCAGGTCGTCGGCGTCGAGCTTCGACGGATCTGCGGGCGGGGTGGTGTAGCGATAGCCGGTGGCGGCTACCGTGCCCTGCACGACCATCGCGCCGTTGACGTCGCCTGCGAAGCGCGCGCCGATCGCGTCCTTGCCCTGCGCCGAGACGGTGCCCGCAAGGCGCACGTTGCCGTCGATACCCTGCGCCGAAACGCCGATGGTGCGGTCGCCGACGATGGTGGTGGAGCCATCATGTGTGAAGGTGCCGGTCAGCTTGCCGCCAAGCTGGATACCCGCCGAATCGTTGCCCTCGACAACGATCTTGCCGTTCTGGGTGAGCTTGCCGGTGTGGTCGCCCTGGGTGCGGATGCCGACGCGGTTCGATCCCAGCGCGAAGGGACCGTCGAGGTCGCCGTCCTTGTCGGTGTCGGTCGGCGTGTAGGTTTCATCGACGGTGATCGTGCCGGTGTTGGTGATGTCACCGCTGGCGCCTGCGACCGAATTGATGCCGACTGCGCCGTCGGCATTGGTGATGGTGATGTTGCCCGCGTTGGTGACCGCGTGGTTGCTGTCCTGCGTGACTGCGGTGCCAGAGGTCAGGACGACCGAGCCTTCGGCGGTGATGTTGATGGCATCCGCCGCGCCGCTCTTGATGGTCGAGGTGCGGATGGGGGCGGTGAGCTTGGTCTTGATGTCCTCGGCATGCGCGGCGGTCGCGAAGGCGAGCACGGCGGTGGTGGCAAGCAGGGTCCTGGCGGTAAGCTGGGAAGGCATCTTCGTCCCTTTTAGGTCTGTAGTCTGACCCTTGAGACGGAGGCGCCGGGAGGCAGCCTTGGAAAAAAGTTCCGGCTTGCCGACATTTCATTTCGTGCCGTTGGGTTTCGGCGCGAAATTCGGCGGATGGCGGGGGTTGGACTTCGGGATACGGGCAGGGCGCGTTTGCTACGCAGAGAAGCGACGCCAGCGGAGCGGCGGTTGTGGCGATATATTTCCCGCTCGGCGCTGGGGGCAAAATTCAGCAGGCAGATGCCGGTGGGGCCATACTTCGCCGACTTTCTGTGTCGTGAGTTATCGCTTGTTGTGGAGCTTGATGGGTACTCTCACGGTTTTCGCTTGAATTATGATGCTGCGCGGGATCGGTGGATGGCGGAGCAGGGCTATCGGGTGCTGCGCTTTTCCAACGAAGCGGTGTTCGGTCAGCTTGACGGGGTGCTTACCGTGATCCGCATGGAGATCGAGGCGCTGCGCTCTCGCCCACTCCGTCCGGCTAGGCGATAAATCGCCAAGCCTTCCGACCCTCCCGCAAGCGGGAGGGTGAACCCGTCTTTCCCCCCTCCCGCTTGCGGGAGGGGCCGGGGGGTTGGCCTTCCTTCTTTCCTAAAACCGCGCGTCCAGCCCGACCCGAACCGTACGCGGCCGCAGCGGCGTCGTCTGGTCTCGCCCGGTCCCGAACGGCGTCCCGAGTGAGAAGCGATTACCGCGCGAATTCGTGATGTTGCTGAGCGTCAGCGTCACACCGTAACGCTCGGTCCCAACCCGCAGGTCAGCACCACTGTCAAGGTAATCCCCCTGCGGATCACCCAGTTCCGGGCCGATGCCGAGGCGCGACTTGCCGACATAGCTGGCCCAGCCATTGGCGGTCAGCCGCAGGTTCTCGCCGATCTCGCGGTTCCAGCCGAGGCTCATCCGGCCGGAGAACTGCGCGATGTTCGGCACCTGCATCGACCGGGCAAGCGTCGCGTCGAGCAGGCTGGTCGGAGACAAGTTGCTGGCCGCCATCGACCGCGCGACAAGCCCGAGCAGTTCTACGGGCGGCTGATCGACCTTGCTCTGGTTCCACGTCGCGCCGGCCTCGAGCCTCAGGCCTTGCAACAGCTCGACGCCGCCCGTCACGCTGGCCGACCACACGCGGCCGTCGCCGATATTGGCTGTACTCGGCAGGCCCGAGTTGTCGATGAAGTCGGCCTGGATGTCCTGCCAGCGGGTGTAGGAGACGCTGGCGGAAAGATCGAAGGGGCTGACGCCGGGCTGGCCGTGCTTCACCCCGAATTCGAACGTGCGCGTCCGGTCGCTCTGGAAGCGGCGCACGAAGTCGCTCTCGATCGCGAAGCCGCCGGGACGGAAGCCCTCCTGATAGCGCATGTAGAGGTTAGTGGCCTCCATCACTTCGGCGTTGAGCGCCAGCGAGGGCAGCACTGTGGTGGTCGTCCGGTCCGCCGTGACCTGTGCACGGGCCTGCGCCATCGCGAACGACACCGCTGGCAGGATATCCTCGCCCGATCCGCCGAGCCGCGAATGGGTCAGGCGCCCGCCTGCGGTGGCGGTAAGACCGGGACGGATGCGCAGGCTGGCTTCGGCGTAGAGCGTGAACTCGTCGATGGTGTTGCGCACGCCGGTGGCGGCGGTGGTCGTCACGAAGTTCTCGAAACTGCGCGTGAGCACCGTGCGGTTGTGGGTATAGCTGGCGCCGACCAGCCACCCGAAGCCATGCGTCTCGGGCTGCCAGATCCGCGTCTCGTGCGCGATCATGCGCGTGCGGTTCCCTTGCGAGAACAGGCGCGGCGCGTCCGGATCGATCGTGGCGTCGTAGCGCTCTTCCAGATGCTGGCGCACCGCGCCGGTGGTCGAGCGCACGCGCACCTCGCCGATGCGGCCGGAGATCACCAACTGGCCCATCAGGTAGTCGGCGTCCGAACCCTCGCGCACTTGCGCACCACTGGTCAGCGGCGGGCGGGCATTGCGTCCCGCATACTGGCTGTCGCGCGCATCCGTGGACTGGCCGAGGCCGATCAGATCGACCGTCCAGTCCGGCGCGACCTCCGCGCGAAGCCCGGCGCGGCCGCCGAGGATGCGCGTACGGTTGACGTCCTTGCGGCCGAGCAGCGGCTTGTCGATGTAGCCGCCCAGCGTCGCCGCGTCGAAGTTGGCGCGCAGGGCCACCGAGTTGCCGAGCGGCAGGTTGACCATCGCCGCCGCATCGCCGCCAGGCGCGCCGCTCTGGGTCAGCGATCCGCCGACCGAAATCGCGCCTTCGGTCTCGCCGACAACCGGGGCATTGGGCACGAGGCGGATGATGCCGCCCAGTGATCCGGCGCCGTAGAGCGTGCCCTGCGGCCCCTCCAGCACTTCCACCCGCGCCATGTCGGAGAGGCGCAGGTCCGGGTCCGGCGCATTGTAGCTGAGCCTGAGGTCGCCGAGGTACTGCCCCACCGTCGCCTGCGTCGGCCCGGTGAAACTGGAATCGGCGATGCCCCGGATGAACAGCTTGTTGCGCCCGCTGCCAAGGTGCGTGGATGTGACGGTGGCGACGCGCTGGGTGATCTTCTCGGTGCCGCCGATACCCCCTGCCTCCAGCGATTCCCCGTCGAGGATGGTCACCTGTCCGGGCAGTTGTCCGAGGGTGAGGTCGCGCTTGGAGGCCACCACCACGATAGGATCGGCCGCTTCGGTCTCGACGGCAAGCGGCGCTGCCGCGGGGGGAGGGGAAAAGCCCCGGACGGGTGTTCTTGCCGCGGCGCTTGCCTCGATGCGCCAGGCGCCGGGCGCGACGGCGATGGCCCGGCCGCCCGCCTTGCGCGCGAGCAGGCGCACCGCCTCGGCCGCACCCATCCGTCCGCGCATCGCGGGGACCATGCGGGATGCCACTGAGGGATCGGACACGACGATGCTGGAGCGGGTCTGGCGGGCCAGATCGATCGCGACCTGACCTGCCGATCCGGCGCGCGTATCGACCGCCATCTCCTGGGCGACGGCGGTAGCGGGCATGGCCATTGCGGCCGCCACGATACAGATGGCACCGCGCATCGCCTCAGTGCGAGCCGATCACCCAGCGTCCGTTTTCGGACCGTACCGACAGTCCCAGCAGCGGCCCGATGGAGCCCGGATCCTTGCGCAGCGGCGCCACCAGGATCGAGCCGGAAACCGCGCCCGACCCGCCGGATGCCGCGACATACTCGATGCCGGTGGCTCGCTTGAGCTGCGCGGCGACGTCATCCAGCGTGGCACCTTCGAAGGTCAACCGACCCTCGCGCCATTCGCCGACTTGCTCGGCGGGAAGGCGGGCAAGTGTGTATTCGCTCGTCCCAGCCGGGCGGCGCAGGACTTCGCCGGGCGATACGCGCACGTCGGCGCCATCCGGATCGAACTGCACGGCGCCTTCGGAGACCGCGACACTCAGCCCCTGTGCATCGCGGCGCACGTCGAAGACGGTGCCGATATCGACCAGCCGTTCTTCGCCCACGGCGACCTCGAAGGGGTGCGCGGCATCGTGGCGCACGGTGAATAGCGCCTGCCCGTGTTCGAGCCGGGCATAACGCTTGTCCTTGCGGTCGAACTCGACGGCGGTGCCGCCCGCGAGTTCGATGCGGGTATCGGCGTCGAGCGTGACCCGTCGGGTCTCGCCCAGTGTCGTCTCGATGGTGTAGAGATCGCGCTGCTGGCTCTGGAAGGCCCAGAACCCGGCCACGACCGCGAGGCTTGCGGCGATCGCGCTTGCCAGCCAGGGACGGCGGCGGCGCGGCGGTTCGGCGGAGGAGGCGTCGTCGTTGGCCGGAGCGGAGGCGGCGACGAGTTCGGCTGCATCGGCCACCGAGGCCGCGATGTCGTCATAGGCGCGCGCGTGCGCCGGATCGCCCTCCAGCCAGAGGGTGAACGCTTCCCAGTCGGTGAACGCGGGGTCACCGGCTCGCACAGCCCAGCCGAGCGCTTCGTCCCGGATCACATCTTTATTCGCCATGTCGTTCGCCATCGGGCGCTCCTTCACCGGCGATGACGGAGCCGATCGGCTGCAGCCTCATCGCAGGCTTCATTTCGAGCGTTCCTTCCATTCCGCGAGCGCCCGGTAGGCGACGCGCAGGTCGCTTTCGACGGTGCTGAGGCTCAGGCCCATTTCGCTCGCCACGACTTTCTGCGGCGTGCCTTCTATGCGGTGGCGGCGGAAGATCGTCGCCACCCGCGCGCCCAGGCCGTCAAGCAGGGCAAGAACGCTGGCGGCTTCCTGCGCGGCGGCGAGGCGGCGTTCGGCGGAAGGCTCGGCGGAAACGCCCGGCGGATCGCCCGCATTCACCTCGGTCCAGTCGCGAGCGCGCGCGTCCGCCTGCCGGGTCGAACGGAAACGGTCGATCATCAGCAGGTCGGCGGTGCGGAACAGATAGGACAGCGGTGATGCAACCGGACCGGGACGGCTGGCGCCAATCTTGAGCCAGACCTCCTGAACGAGGTCCTCAGCCGCATCCCCCGCGCCGCGCGCGCGCATAAAACGCAGCAGCTTCTCCCGATGTTCGAGAAAAGCCGCTTCAAGGCCGGCTGTGGGGGAAGTTTCTGCGGTCACGAAGAAGGGGCGCGAAGTCTGGGGCTACTCTTGGTCGGGCAGCCTGATAGACGTTCGCACGCCTTCGGGGAAGTACCGTCGTCCCGACATCGACCGCGGTGCCGGGACGAGGAAAGATCAGGTCGAGAGAATTTCAGTTCACTGCGCGAATATGATGCCCCGGCTCGATCGCTGCCGGGGGAGCTGCTTCCAGCATGTGGTCATGTTCGGCGAAGATCCGTTCGATTTCGCTGCGCTTGTCGAAGATCATGCGGGCCACACCCGAAGTCATCCCGCCTTCGTCCCCGACCCGGCCCAATACGCCGGCAAGGTCTTCGAGCGTCGCGCGCTCAGGGCTGCTGTGGAGTCCGCCCTTGGTATCGCGGTAGGCAGTGCATTCGCTGGCCATGACCATTCCCCTTCAATGTTTGCCGTCCTGTTGAACGCGCGGAGGCCTTCGGAGTTGCACTCAGCCGACTCCACTCGCCGCAAGCAACTGCGCGAGACCGGCAAGATCTTCAGCGAAGCGCCCCTGTTCGCGCTCCCGGCTCTCACCGTCGAGACGAAGCAGGTAACTGGGGTGCGCGGTGAGCCAGACACGTGTGCCGTCGGGCAGGTAAAGTGCCCGGCCACGTTCGCGTCCGATCGCCGGGGTGCGCCCCAGCAAGCCGCGCGCGCTGCTCGCGCCAAGGGCCAGCACGACTTTCGGCTTTACCAGCGCGCGTTCGTTGTCGAGCCACCAGCGGCACATATCTATCTCGCCCGCCGTAGGGGCCTGGTGCAATCGCCGCTTGCCGCGCGGGGCGAACTTGAAGTGCTTGACCGCGTTGGTGACGTAAGCCGCCGTCCGGTCCACGCCTGCCTCGCCGAGCGCGCGGTCGAGCAATTGCCCGGCTGGCCCGATGAAGGGGCGATTTTCGCGCTCCTCGGTATCGCCGGGCTGTTCGCCGACGATCATGAGGTCGGCGGTCTGCGGCCCTTCGCCCATGACGGCGCGCGTGCCGTTGCACCCGATCGGACAGCGGCGGCATTGTACGATACCTTCGGCGATGGCCTGCAGGCTGAAGGGCGCGGCTTCCTGCTCGAAAAGATCGGCACCGCTGGCGATCATCGCAGCCTCGCGCTTGTGCGCCCCCGCGATGAGATCGGGAATCTGGCGAGCTTCGGGCAGGTTCTTCCAGTACCGGCGCGGCATCTCCTTGAGCATCATGCCGACCTTGAGCCGCGCCGGATTGAAGATCGAGCGATAGTAGCCGAGCCACAGGTCCTCGGTCGCGTCTTCAGCCGGCGCGTCCGCACGCGATGCGGGCGGGCCTTCCAGCAATACTTCCCCGTCCCAGTGCAGGGAAAGGCGGGGCGTCAGGATCGACCAGCGCTGGCTGGCGAAGCGGTTGACGAAGAAGTCGGCGTTGGCGCGCTCGATCCGGTGTTCGGGCTCGAACCAGGCGACGAAGCGTTCGATCCCGTCTTCGTCGGCCACGCTGCGGAAACGGACGAAAGCGCGCATCTTGTGAATGTCCCGCCGGACCTGCTTCGCCATGCGCTCCAGCGCTGCGACGTCGCGATCGGCGGCATCCTCGAGCAGGCGAGGCCGGTCCTGCAGCCGCCAGAGCACGCGATAGAGCAGCCCCAGCCGCGCGGCGTCGCAGTGCAGGACGACGCTTCCGGCAAGGTCGAGAAAAGCCCGGCTCGCCCGCACCTGACGCAAGGGTTCCGTAGACTGGGGCGACGACGGTGCGGCGAAAAGATCCGCCGAACCGTCCGCATCGCCCCAGGCCGTCGCCTCGGGCGCTATGCCGCGCGCGACCAGCCGCCGGGCCTCGTCGCGCCAGGCCTCGAAGTCGTCGGGCTGCCCGATGGCCGCGGCGATCATGCGAACAATTCCATCTGCTGCGCCGGTGGAGCAAGGCGCGCTCGCAGGTCCGCGCGGTCGAGGAGCAGGGTGGGGCGCCAGTCGTCGGTGACGATGAAAGGCCGCAGCTTCTTCACCGAGATGCTGAGCCGCGCGAGATCCTCCAGCCGGATCGATCGATGCCGCCGCGCGGCGAGGATCGCATCGACCGCCTTCACGCCAAGCCCCGGCACCCGCAACATCGCTTCACGCGGGGCGCGGTTCAGATCGACCGGGAACCGGTCCCGGAACTTGAGCGCCCAGGCGAGCTTGGGGTCGATGTCGAGCGGCAGCATGCCGTCATCCTCGGTCGCCTGTTGCACGTCCTGCGGCGCGAAACCGTAAAAGCGCATCAACCAGTCGGACTGATAGAGCCGATGCTCCCGCATCAGCGGCGGGCGCCTCAGAGGCAATACGGCGCTGCCCTCGGGGATCGGACTGAAGGCGGAATAGTACACGCGCTTGAGGGCAAAGCGGTCGTAGAGCGTACTGGCCTTTCCCACGATCTGGGCATCGCTGGCGCCGTCCGCGCCGACGATCATCTGAGTCGATTGCCCGGCGGGGGCAAATATGGGCGCCTTGCGAAAACGCTTTCGAGCATCATGCGCCTCGGTTATCGCGCCCGAAAGCCTGCCCATGGCACCTTCTATGGTGGCCGCGTTCTTGTCCGGCGCAAGGCGAGACAATCCCGCTTCGGTAGGCAGTTCGACGTTGATCGAGACCCGGTCCGCCCACAGCCCGGCCTGAGCCACCAGTTCGGGGTCCGCCTCCGGAATTGTCTTTAAATGGATGTATCCACGAAAATCGTGCTCTTCCCGCAGGATACGTGCGACCTCTATCAATTGTTCCATCGTATGGCTGGAAGACTTCACGATCCCGGAGGAGAGAAACAGCCCCTCGATATAGTTGCGGCGATAAAACGAAAGCGTGAGATCTACCACTTCCTGCGGCGTGAAACGCGCGCGGCGCACGTTCGAGCTCTTGCGGTTGATGCAGTAATGGCAATCGAAGATGCAGTGGTTCGTCAGCAGCAACTTCAGCAGCGAAATGCACCGCCCGTCCGGGGCATAGGCATGGCAAATGCCCATGCCCTCCGTCGAGCCCAGCCCGCGTCCGTCACGACTGTTTCTTTTCGCGGTACCGGACGACGCGCAGGAGGCATCATACTTGGCGGCATCGGCAAGAATTTCGAGACGGTCCATGATGGAGGAACGAGACATATGTTCCTTATATGTTCCAATCAAATCCTTTGCAAGTCGGCCGATGGTGAGTCGTCATATCCGTTTAATCCGGATTGGTACGATCGCGTCGGCGACCCAGATTGGGGGTGCTGCCGACGGGTCAGCAATGCTAACCCCCTGTCAAACGGCAGCGGTCGCGGCGATCGGTGTCCCGGTCGTCGCGACCTTTTGATCTGCGTGGGCAGCTTCTATTTTCCGGATGCATTTGCCGCCGAGCTGGCAGGTCGGTCACCATGGAGCCAGGCGTGTCCGTCCGGAGCTCGGTTCAGCCGCCGAAGTACAGGTTATCGAGGCTGTCGTCCGCGGCGATCTGCGCCGATGCTCCCGCCGCTGCGACATGGCCGCCGCGCAGCACATAGGCGCGGCTGGACAGGTTGAGCGCCAGATCGGCCATCTGATCGACGATCATTATCGCCATGCCTTCGTCGCGAAGCTGCCGAAGCTGTTCGAACAAGTCCGACGTCATCTGCGGCGACAGCCCCAGCGAAGGTTCGTCGAGCAGGAGCAGGCGCGGCTGGGCCATCAGGGCGCGGCCGATGGCCAGCATTTGCTGTTCTCCGCCCGACAGCAGCCCGGCCTGCCGGTCCAGCATGGTGGCAAGGCGGGGAAAGCGCTCCAGTATCGCCGACATGCGTGCCGCCGCATTCTCACGGCGGGTATAGCCGCCGAGCCGCAGGTTGTCGTGGACCGACAGTTCAGGGAAAACCTGCCGTCCTTCCGGAACCAGTACCAGCCCCTGGCGTACGCGGGCGCGGCTGTCCTGCGCACCGATCTGCGTGCCTTCGAGCCGGAGATGGCCCGAACGCGGCGCCATCAGTCCGGAAAGGATGCGCATCAGCGTGGATTTGCCCGCGCCGTTCGCGCCCAGCAGGGCGACGGCTTCGCCGGGGCGGACTTCGATGTCGATGCCGTGCAGCACATCGACTGCGCCATAACCCGCGTGGATCGCGTAGGCGCCAAGGCAGGGCTCTCCGCCTTTGGGAACGGCCGGGGCCTGTCCGCCGATCCGTCTTTCGCCCAGATAGGCTTCGCGCACGAGAGGGTCGGCCTGGATCTCGGCCGGTGTGCCTTGTGCGATCAATGCGCCGGTGCGCAGCACGGCAACCTGATCCGACACGCTCATCACCAGCGCCATGTCGTGCTCGACCAGCCCGACGCCGATCCCGGCTGCGGCGATCTGGCGCAGCAGATCGCCCAGCACGCGCTTTTCCGCTTGCGAGAGCCCGGCGGCGGGTTCGTCGAGGAGCAGCGTGTGGGGGTCGGTCGCCAGCGCGCGGGCGATCTCCACCAGGCGCCGGTCGACATGCGCCAGTGCACCTGCAGGCGTCGATGGCGCGCCCTCGAAGCCGCAGGCCAGCAGCAGGGCGCGCGCATGCCGCACATCCGTGCCGGTTCGGTCGAGCGCCTTGCCGTGCAGCGCGCCAAGGCGGCCCTTACGCATGGCGAGCAGGACGTTGTCTTCCACGCTCATGCTGTCGAACAGGGCCGAGGTCTGGTAAGTGCGGGCAACGCCCGCCCTTGCGGACAGCCAGGGTCTGCCGGGCGCGAGCAAAGTGTCTGCAATCCTGCGTTCGCCGGTGTCCGAGCGGTAAAATCCGCTCAGGATGTTGATGACGGTCGATTTTCCAGCGCCGTTGGGGCCTATCAGCGCCGTCACGGTCGCTGCAGGCATGGCGATATCGAGGTCGGTGATCGCCCGCACGCCGCCGAAACTGATCCCCAGCCCCTGTGCCGAAAGGGCGGCGCGCGGGCGAGCAGGCAGCAGAGCGGCGATGGTGGCGGCCTCGTCGGCGCGGTCGCCGGTCGTGGTCGCTGGCAGGCGCAGCATCCCGGCGATGCCGCCGGGGGCCAGCCATAGCACGATCAGCACCAGCGCGGCGTAGGCAAGGACGCGGTACGCTTCGAAGGAAGAGAGCAGTTCGGGCAGCAGGCCTATGACGATCGCGCCCAGCACCGGTCCGGGGCGCGATCCGGTGCCGCCGATCACCACCGTCAGCACCAGCAGGATCGAGAAGTTGAGGCCGAAGGACTGCGGCGTCACGAAACTGTTGAGCGGTGCGGAAAGGCCGCCCGCCAGCGCGCAGCACCCGGCAGACACCATGAAGGCGACGATGCGCGTGCGCGTGGGGGATATGCCGATGGACGCAGCGGCATTCTCCGAATCCCGCACGGCGCGCATGGCCTGTCCCCAGCCGTTGGCGGACAGCACATGATAGGCCGTCATCACCAGCGCTGCGACGATGATCGCCGCGATCGCCATCGCCCGGTCGCCCAGCACGATCCCCGCCAGCGAGAGGGGCGGTATCTGCAGGATGCCGCTCTGGCCGCCGGTCAGGCTTTCGGCTTCCACCAGCGTCTGTTCGACCACCAGACCGAAGGCGATGGTCACCATGGCCAGATATGGACCTTTGACGCGCAGTGCAGGCAGAGCCAGCAGGCCGCCCACGCCGATCGCGATCACGACGCCGAGCGGCCAGGCCAGCCAGAACGGCAACCAACCGTGCGACGTGCAGATCGCCACGGCATAAGCGCCGATCGCGTAGAAAGCGGCGTGGCCGAAACTGAACTGGCCGCTCAGGCCGATCAGCACGTTCAGCCCGATACCGGCAATGGCCAGAAGCGCGATCTGGCCGATGACGAAGGCGTAGTAGCCGTTGAGCAGCAATGCCCCGGCCACGCCGCCCAGCAGGCACAGGCCCCAGAGCGAGAGCGCCGCTTTCCGATGGAGGGCGGGATTAACGGAGAGAGCGGTCATACCTTGCGCACCTTTGCTCGGCCAAGCAGCCCGTCGGGGCGCACGGCAAGGACGATGATGACCAGCATGAAGGTCACGATCTGGGTATAGCCCGAGCCGACCCCGAGCGTGACGAGCGCCTCCACCAACCCGAATAGCAGGGCGGCGGCAACGATGCCCCAGGCGCTGCCGAGCCCGCCCAGAATGGCGACGGCGAAAGCCTTGAGGCCCAGCACCACGCCCATGCCGCTTTCGACATGGGTGAGCGGCGCCACCAGCATGCCGGCGATGCCCGCAAGGGCAGAGGAAAGCGCAAAGGCGGCGGCGATCACCCGGCCTACGGGAATGCCCATTATCGCGGCGGCATCGCGGTTCTGGGCCACGGCCAGCATGGCGGTGCCGTGCAGGGTGCGGCGGCGGAACAGGTCTATGCCCGCCGCCAGCGCCAGCATCACCACCGGGATCAGCAGATGCAACGGATAGATGCCGAGATCCATGCCGCCAACCCGCAACGAAGTCTGCGCCAGCGGCGAGACGAGCGATCGCGGCTCCGCGCCGAACACCAGCATCATCCCGTTGTCGCAGACGAGGCCGAGCGCCACCGTCGCCATCAACCAGGCGTCGGACTTGCGGCCCAGGAACGGACGGATCGCCGCGCGCTCCACGACCAGTCCGTAGATGCCGCAGGCAAGGATCGTCACGCCCACCGCGATGGGCACCGGCCATCCGGCCTCAGTCATCATCCAGAGCAGCACCGCGCCCAGCATCGCGCTGGAGCCTTGCGCGAAATTGACGGCACCGCAGACCGACGCGGTGATGTGGAAACCCAGGGCGATCAGTCCGTAGATCGAACCGAGCGCAAGGCCGGTGAGGAGGGCGGGCAGGATGTCCATGTCCTCAGGCAGCCTTCGACGGCAGCGGCACGATGCGGCCCTGATCGAATTCGGCCCAGACGTAATCGCGCTCGTCCAGGGCGTCCTGACCATGTGCGAACGGTGCGTCATAGGTCTTGATCAAGCCCTCATAGCGCCCGATCCGGGTGAAGCCGCGCCGCACCGCTTCGCCGTCCAGCGATCCTGCGGTGCGGATGGCCAGAGCGGCCAGATGCATGGCATCATAGGCATTGGCGACACCGACGGCGGGGGTCACGTCCTGCGGCCCCCTGATGTCCGGGTACTTCGCTTTGAGAGCGGCAAGAACGCGGGTCTTCACCGGGGTGTCCGGGCCGAAAAAGCTATAGGTCTGCACGAATTTCACCTTGTTCGCGTGAGGGCCTGCCAACTCGGAAAAGCGTCCCCCTGCAGGTCCCCAATGAGAGACGATCGGCACGTCCCAGCCCATCTGGTCCAGCGACTTCACGACCTGCGCCGACGGACCGACCGTCGCCACCATCAGCAGGCAATCCGCTCCGGCAGCGCGCAACCGGCCCAGTTGCGGCGTGACGTCGACGTCCGAATGCTCGAACTTCTCCGAGCCCGCCAAAGGCAGCGCAGCGGCGGCGAGGGCGGCTTTCAAGCCTTTTTCGTTGGACTGTCCCCATGGATTGTTCAGCAGGATCAGGCCCGGCTTGCGCATGCCGTAATTGCGCTGTGCGAAAGCGACCATCGCCTTGTCGACCAGTTCGTCCACGGCCGAGACGCGGAACACGTAATTGGGATCGGTGCCGTTATGCGTGATCACCGTTCCCGCCGCCCAAGGCACTACGAAGGGCACGCGCGCGGCGGTGGCGATCGGCACGATCGCGCGGGCCACTGGCGTATCCAGCCCACCGAACAGAACCGCCACGCCTTCCTTGTACAGCAATTCGCGCGCGGCGATTACGCCCTTGCCGGGATTGCTCTCGTCGTCGCGGCGGATGAGTTTGAGCTTGCGGCCAAGCAAGCCGCCGCCTGTATTGATCTCGTCGATGGCAATGCTCAGCCCTCGCGAGATCGCTTGGCCGGACTTGGCCGACTGGGCGGTGAGCGCAGTGATCAGGCCGATACCGATCCGGTCGCTGCGGCGCGCGCATCCGGAGAGAGCCGTCGCCGCGCCGCCAATCATGCCGGCGAGGATGGTACGCCTGGGAACGAGAATCGCCATGGTCCGCCTTCATTGAGGTTCGCAATCTGGCTATCATTCTCGCGCAACAATTCAACACAAAAATCGTCAACGATTTATATATCAAATCGTCTATGATTTTACTTGCCATAATCGTTGATTCTGGTGCAAAGCGAATCCGGCGCATCCATCGTGTGTTTTGAGAGTGGAGTGTCGGTGAGGGGTGGGGCGTTGTCGCGGTGTTGCGGCTGCGTGGTGAAAGGCGGTTTTGGATCATGAAGCAGAGTGTCGACATGTCGGACGAAGGTGCCAGTGCCGTTTCTCCCAAGGCTGCAGCCGGCCGCCGTGCGCGCAAGGCAGAGGCTGCGCCTGATCTGGTCGCGCCGGCAGTGAGCCATGGCGGGGATGTGGAGCAGCATATCTACCAGACCGTGTTCGACAGCGTGCTCAACCAGCGGCTGACGCCCGGGACCAAACTGCCGGAGCCTGCGCTCTGCGAACTGTTCGGGGTTTCGCGGGCGGTTATTCGCAAGGTTTTACAAAGGCTTGAGCATGAGCGTATCGTTGAGCTAAGGCCCAACAAGGGCGCCGTCATCGCCGCGCCTACGCCTGAGGAGACGCGGCAGATCTTCGAGGCGCGGCGCGCGCTGGAAGTCTCCATCGTCGAGATCGCGGCGCGGCGGCATACGGCGAAGGATCTTGCCGACTTGCGCAAACTGCTCGCGCATGAGCATGAGGTTACGCATAACCCCTATCAGCCCGCCTGGGCGGCGTGTGCGCGGGAGTTCCACTTGCGCATCGCAGCGGTGGCGGGGAACCCGATCCTGACCGCCTACCTGACCGAATTGATGACGCGGTGCTCGCTGATCGTGGCGCTGTACCAGCCGACCGGGAATGCCGCGTGCGAGCACGCCGAGCATGGGCGCATCGTCGACTACATGGAGAAGGGCGATGTCGCCTCGGCCCGGGCGGAGATGGGGCGCCATTTGCGCGCGCTGGAGGACAATATCAGCCTCGATCGCGGGTCTTCGACGCAGAGCCTTGCCCAGATGTTGAACCTGGGATGAGTACGACCCCGCCCGCCACGCACGTCGATTTCGATGCGATCGGCGCCTATCAGCGCTACAAGCTGATGGCGAGCCTGATCGTGCCGCGGCCGATCGCGCTGGTCACCACCGTCAATGCGGGCGGCGTGGTCAATGCCGCGCCCTTCAGCATGTTCGCGATGCTGGGCGAGGACCCGCCGTTGGTGATGATATCGATCAACCGGCTGCAGGACGGCGCGCTCAAGGATACCGCTGCCAACATTCTGGAATCGCAGGAATTCGTCGTCCACATGGCGGACGAGGAGATTGCCGCGCAGATGCACGATTGCGGCACTTCGCTGCCGCCCGAGCAGAGCGAGCTGGACCTTGTCGGCTTCCATTCGGTGCCGTCCACCGGCGTCCTGCCGCCGCGCATACTGGAGGCGCCGATCGCCTTCGAATGCCGGCTGTGGGAGACGATCGAGACTGAGAGCCGGTATATCTTCCTTGGGAAAATCCTGCATCTGCATGCGCGTGAGGGGCTGGTCGATACCGAACTCTGGCGGGTGAACCTGCAGGACTATTTCCCGGTCGGCCGCTTCGGCGCGAGCTTCTACACCCGCACGCGGGACCGGTTCGCCTTGCAGGGCGAGGCGCGGGAAACCGCCATCGATCGGATCTGATCGGGCGTTCGGGCGGTTCGAAGCAAACAGGAAGATCGGGCACGCAGAGACGCGGAGGCCCCGCTTTCAATTTCACGGTGCGTTTTCCTCGACGCTGAAATGAGGAAAGAGCCTGCGGCGCCAATCGGCACCTCTGCGCCTCCGCGTCTCTGCGTGAACCATTCCATTCACGGCGCCTCGATGGGCACTCAAGCGGCATCCAAGCGGCACTCAACGGCACCTAGCGGGGGTCTAGCGGGGGTTCTGGCGGCACCCGGAAGTGCGCAAGCGCGCTCCGGAAGGGCGGCCTGGTGGTGGCAGATAGACCCTAAGCCAGCCGCTTGATCGTGAACGATTCGATTCCATGGAACCCAAAAATCGCCTTGTGATTTCGGCACCGGCGGCTTTGCCGTTGCTGCATCGCAAAAGAAACCCGCAGAAAATCAACGTTCGCGAAAAATTGTTAGATCGTTGACGATTTAATCTTGGATCATCGACGAAAATCGCCTTATGACATGAGTCGCAACGAGCGATCGGGTCGCCGGGTGCGGCAAGGGCAAGAGCCCGCCGCACCGCATTCCGGTCGTGATCTCGACACAGCCATGGGGGTGACGATCATGCGTAACGCGAAGCTGACTGCCAGATTTTCTCTCGGTCTTTCTCTGGGTGCGATGGGGATCGCGCTTGCGGTGCCGACCGCGATCCACGCGCAGATCATTACAGGCGCGATCAACGGCCGCCTGACCGATCCTGACGGCAATCCCGTCGGCGGCGTGCCGGTCACCGTGGTCCACGTTCCCTCGGGCACGACGACCACCGCCACCACCAGCGCCGACGGCGTCTATGCCGTGCGCAACCTGCGCCCCGGCGGGCCGTACCGCGTCACCGCGACGTCGCCGGAACTGGGCACCAAGTCGGTCGACGTACCCGCGATCAACACCGGCGACGCCTTCCAGCTCAACTTCGCGCTGGGCGAAGTCACCGAGATCGTCGTCAGCGGCAAATCGTTCGAGGGCGGGGACCTGAAGACCGGACCCAGCTCCAACTTCTCCGCACAGAAGATCGAGGCCGCGCCGTCGATCAGCCGCGATCTCAAGGATCTGGCGCGGATGAACCCCTTCGTGGCGGTCGACCCCAGCAACAGCGATGCGCTGGTCTGCGGCGGCGCCAACAACCGCACCAATTCGCTGACCATCGACGGCGTGCGCCAGAACGACGACTTCGGGCTGCAGGCCAATGGCTATCCCACGCAGCGCTCGCCGATCTCGATCGACGTGGTCGAGACGCTGGGCGTGGAACTGGCGCCTTATGACGTGAACTACGGCGCGTTCGGCGGTTGCACCCTGAATGCCACCACCAAGTCGGGCGGCAACAGCTTCCACGGTCAGGTCTTCTACGAATATACCGGCGATGCGCTGCAGGGCGGCCGCTTCGGCTACACCGATTTCCAGGACGGATCGAAGCAGGACCGCCGCCTGACCGGTAAGTTCTCCGAAAAGACCTTCGGCGCGACGCTGACTGGCCCGATCATCAAGGACACGCTGTTCTTCACGCTGAACTACGAGAAGTTCGAGCGTTCGGAGCCGTCGCTGGTCGGGCCTTCGGGTTCGGACTTCGCCAACCAGGTGCCCGGCGTCAGCGTGGCGCAGGCGAATGAAGTGCGGCAGATCCTGAAGGACCAGTACGGCTACGACCCGCTGGGCTACGAGGCGACCAAGCTGCCTTCGCGCGACGAGAAGTTCTTCGGCAAGCTGGACTGGAACATCGCGCCGGGCCACCGCGCCACGGTTTCGTACCAGCGCACGCGCGGCTCCTCGATCTCGGCCAACGGCAACACGCTGACCGGGTCGAGCACCTCGCTGGGGCTGCTGTCGCAGTGGGTGGAGCGGCAGAACAACCTCGACGTCTACAAGGCGCAGGTGTTCTCCGACTGGACCGACAACTTCAGCACCGAAATCAGCGCGTCCTACAAGAAGATGGACAATCCCGGCTTCCCGCTGGCGGGCAACGACTTCGCGCAGTTCCGCGTCTACCTGAACGGGACGACGACCGGCCCGAGCGTCTATGCGGGCACCAATGCCTCGTATCAGGCGAATGAGCTGACGACGTACCTGCAGCAGTACCGCGCCAAGGCGACCTACACCGCCGGATCGCACCGCATCACCGCCGGGTACGAGCGCGAGGCGCTGAAGATCTGGGATCTGTTCGTGCAGAACGCCAACGGCTCCTACGTGTTCAACTCGCTGGACGATCTGCGCGCGGGCAATGCCTCTTCGGTCAGCTATGCCAATGCGGGCAGCAACCAGAAGGCGGATGCGGGCTTCACGCTGCACACCACGACCAACACGCTCTACCTGCAGGACGAATGGGCGGTGCTGCCCGAACTGACGATCAAGGCGGGCGTGCGCTACGACTTCTTCGAGCAGTCCGACCGGCCGGACGAGAACCCGGTGGTGATGGCGCGCTACGGCATTTCCAATACCGAGAACCTCGACGGCAAGCACCTGCTGCAGCCGCGCTTCGGGTTCAACTGGAAGCCCGATCCGACGCTGACGGTCTATGGCGGCGTCGGCCTGTTCGGCGGCGGCTCGCCCACGGTGTGGACGGCGAACACCTTCTACAACACCGGGCAGATGCTGGGTAACGTGACCTGCACCCGGAGTGCCACGGCGAGCGCGGCATGCCTTGCGGGGCTGAGCAACGTGGACGGGTTCAACGTCAACCCGGCGCTGCAGGCGGCCAATACCGCCAGCGCGGCGCGCGGGCAGGGGCTCATCAATGCGCTGGACAAGAACTTCAAGCCGCAGTCGACGTGGAAGATGTCGATCGGGGCGCAGAAGGAGTTCGATCTGGGTGCGTTCGGCAACGGCTGGCGCGTGGCGGGTGAGTTCATCCACTCCGAAGTGCAGAACGCGGTGGCGTGGTACGAATTGTACGCAGGCGCCAATCGCGGGCCGGATGCGCCGGACGGGCGGCCGACGTATCTGCCGGGGCGTGAGAACCGCAACGACATCCTCGTGACCAACACCAAGCAGGGCTATGCCAACCAGCTGGGTCTGGCGCTGGCGAAGACCTGGCGTGAAGGGCCGCTGGACGGGCTGGAGGCGATGTTCTCGCACACCTACATCCGTTCGAAGGACGTCAATCCCGGTATCACCACGGTGGCTGCGTCGAACTACAGCGGGGTGGCGACTTCGGACCCGAACGATCCGGCGCTGGCGACCTCGAACTATGAGTTCCGCCATCTGTCGAAGCTGTCGGTCAGCTATTCGCATGCCTTCTTCGGCGACAACCGCACGCGCCTGACGCTGTTCGGGCAGAGGCGCTCGGGGCAGGTGTTCAGCTATACCTTCGATGTGGGCGCGAATGCCAACATGGCCGCCGACATGCTGGTGGGCGAGAACGGCGCGCTGGCGACGCGCAATCGCCAGCTGCTCTATGTGCCGCAGACGAGCGGCGGGCAGGTGACGGCGGGCAGCGATGCGATCGTGACGTATGCGCCGGGCTTTGACATCGCTGCGTTCAATGCTTTCCTGAAGCAGAACGGGCTGCTCAAGTATGCGGGCAAGATCGCGCCGCGCAATGCCTTCACCGCGCCTGCGCTGACGACGATCGACATGCGGATCAGCCAGGAGATTCCGGGCTTCTTCCCCGACGGGGCGAAGGCGGAGATCTATCTCGACGTCGAGAACCTGGGCAATCTCATCAACCGCAAGTGGGGCGTGCTGCAGCAGATCCCGTCGCCTTATGTCTCGGCGAACGTGGTGGCGCGCAATTGCCAGATCGCCGGGGCTTGCCCGACGCAGGGCAACTTCTACCAGTACGACAGCTTCGTCGGCCGCGCGGCGACCAGCTTCAACACGCAGTCGGTCTGGCAGATGAAGATCGGCGCGCGGTTCAAGTTCTAAGGCTTAGGGAAGGGACGACGATGATGGATCGCAATGACATGCAGCTTTCCCGCCGGGGTATCCTTGCCGCCGCCCTGGTGGCGGGGGCGGCCGGGGTCGCGGCTCCGGCACTGGCGGCGAAAATGAAGCCGGCCGGGGCGAAGCCCGCCGAGGCGCAGGGCGCGAGCTTCCTGCTGCGCGGCGTGACGCTGGAGACCGGCTACAAGCGCGAGGGCGGTGAGGTCATCGGCACCGAGACGGCGAAAGCCTCGGTGCTGGTGCGGGGCGGGAAGATCGCCGCGATCCTCCCCGCCGATGCGCCTGCGCCGATGGGCGTGGCGGTGCGCGATGCGAAGAGCATGCTGCTGCTGCCCTCGTTCCGCGACATGCACATCCACCTCGACAAGACCTTCTACGGCGGCCCGTGGGTGCCCCCGCGCAAGCGGACCGAGGGCATTCGCGGGCAGATCAAGCTGGAGCAGACGCTGTTGCCGCAGCTCCTCCCCACGCTGGAGGAGCGCGCGGGCAAGCTGGTCGATCTGCTGCAGTCCAACGGCACCACGTTCGCGCGCAGCCAGTGCAACGTCGATCCGGTGGTGGGGACCAAGCACGTCGAACTGCTCAAGCACGCGCTCGACAGCCGCGCCGACGGGTTCGGGCATGAGATCGTGGCGTTCCCGCAGCACGGCTTCGTCAGCGCCGACCTGATCCCGACGATGCGCGCGGCGATGGCGGCGGGGGCGACGCATGTGGGCGGCATCGATCCCACCGCGCTCGACGGCGGGATGGAGAAGTCGGTCGATGCGATGATGCAGGTCGCGCTCGACATGGACAAGGGCGTGGACATCCACCTGCACGAGCCCGGCGCCAGCGGCATCGCCGCGATCCGCCGCATCGCCGACACGGTGGAGCGCGAACCCGAACTGCGCGGCAAGGTGACGCTCAGCCACGCGTTCTCGATGATGTCGCTGCCCGCGCCCGAGATGGAGGAACTGGCCGCGCGCCTCGCCGCGCTGGACATGTCGGTGGCGTCCACGCTGCCGTTCGGCACGCGGATGATGCCGATCCCGATCCTGCTGGACAAGGGCGTCAAGGTCTACACCGGCACCGACAGCGTCGAGGATCACTGGTCGGTCTTCGGCAGCGGCGACGTACTGGAGAAGGCCAAGCTGGCGTGCCAGCTCTATGGCTGGAGCGACGAGTACACCATCTCGCAATCGCTGAAGATCGCCACCGGCGGCCCGACCCCGCTGGATGCCGCGGGCAAGCAGGTCTGGCCCAAGGCAGGCGACGCCGCCGACATGGTGCTGGTCCCGGCCGCCTGCTCGGCCGAGGCGGTGGCGCGCCAGTCGCCGCGCAAGGCGGTGTTCCACGCGGGCAACCTGGTGTCGGGCGCGCTGGACGCGGCCTGAAAATCGCGCGGCCTTCGTCCCGGGTGAAGCCGCCGCCCGGCATCATCCGGATTGTGCCGCGTTCCGGAGCGCGGCATATCCGCGCTCGTGAACACAGATCTTCTCCTGATCGCGGCAGGTGTGCTGGCCGGCGCCATGAATGCGCTGGCCGGCGGCGGGTCCTTCGTCTCGTTGCCGGCGCTGATGGCGGTCGGACTGTCTCCCGTGGCGGCGAATGCCTCCAGCAGTCTGGCGCTTTACCCCGGCGGCGCCGTCAGCACCTGGGTCTATCGCGAGGGGCTGGTGCCGATCGCGGCGGTCCCGCTGCGCTGGATGGCGGCGGTGTCGGCTGCAGGCGGCCTTGCAGGCGGCATCCTGCTGCTGGCGACGCCGCAGGCGCTGTTCGTTCAGGCTCTGCCCTGGCTGCTACTGCTGGCGAGCCTTGCGCTCGCCTTCGGGCGCGGAATTACCGCAAGAGTTCACGGATGGAGCGGGGCGAGCGGCCCCGCGATCCTTGGCGGCCAGTTGGTTCTGGGTATCTACGGAGGGTATTTCGGCGGGGCTGTAGGCATCATGATGATGGCATTCTGGAGCCTTGCGACGCGGGAGGAACTCAAGCGGCTGCAGGGCCTGCGGACTTTGCTGGTCACCGCTGCGAACACCGCAGCGATGATCCTGTTCGCTCTGGCGGGCGCGGTCGGTTGGCGCGAAGTGGCCATCCTTGCCCCCTCCGCGATGGTCGGCGGCTATCTGGGCGCACTGCTGGGCATTCGGTTGTCGCCGGCACTGGTGCGAGCGGCCACTCTGGCCCTTGCGTTCTTCGTGACCGCCGCGTTCTTCATCAAGGCGTATGGCTGATACGCCCATGGCGGCGATAAGCGGGCGTGACGAAACTGCTGGTGAAGCCTGCCGTCCGGCCATCGCCCTGAAACGCCCTTGCGAGCGCAGCCGAGCCATGCCCGGCTGACCGCCCACCTCTTCACGGTTCCTCGGCGGGCGGGACAAAGCCGACCTGGGCAAGGCGCCAGGATCGATCGGCCTTTCCAGGCCAGTAGTGCCGGGGGTGTCGCTTTTCGCCGGGCGGATGGACGCCGTGGATTTCGGCCCGGACCAGGCGGCCGGTTTCCCGCAGCCGGATGGTCGCTTCCGGAAATTCGTCCTGAAGGCGTTGTTCGAGTTCGAGCGCGTCACCCGAGAGTTTCGGGCTGGAGAGCGCGCGGGGAGCGCCGTCGATCAGTTCTGCGGTGGAAGATCGCAAGGCTTTGACGCCGTCGCTGATGACGTCGAGCGATATGATCGCGGCGGCCAGGGAGTCCGCCCACCACCAGCCCAGGCCAAGACCGATGATCCCTCCGAGACCTGCCGCGCCCGTCAGCCAGTTCGCCTTGTTCATCAGGGCATCGGTGTGCAGGAGCTTGTCGTTGAGCTTCTCGGCCAGCGGCAGTTCCCTGCGGCCGATGAGCATCGGGGGCACGAGCGAATAGATCTGCGCCGCGATCATGAGCCAGCCCAGCCAGAAGTCGTGGCCAAGCAGCACGATCGATCCGACGCTGGCGTGTTCCTGCGTCGCCAGCGCGACAGCGGCATTGTAGAGGAGCAGCAGGCCCACGGCCGTCAATGCGACGGCGGCAACGAAGAATCCCAGGCCGTTGACCCGTTCGAAGCCGAAGGGAAATTTTCGCGATCGCCTGCCGTTCAGTTCCATGTGCGCCGCGATCAGAAACATGATCGGCGGCACCACGCCCAGGGTGTCCTCCACCCACGCGGTCTTCATCGTCTGGCTCTGGCCGAGGACCAGCCCCATCACGGCGATGATGGTCGCCGTCCAGAACAGGTTCCAGTACTCCAGCCTGATGGCGGCGTGCATGGCCGGGCGCAGTTCGT
Source organism: Novosphingobium sp. 11B (assembly GCF_054589055.1). Taxonomy (NCBI): domain Bacteria; kingdom Pseudomonadati; phylum Pseudomonadota; class Alphaproteobacteria; order Sphingomonadales; family Sphingomonadaceae; genus Novosphingobium; species Novosphingobium sp. 11B. The sequence goes on from NZ_BAAILP010000195.1 coordinate 27,868, forward strand.
CGGGGAGGCTGTTGCTCATTGCGCCCTCGCTTCCGCCGAGACCGCGCGGGAGGCGCGCTCGACCAGCATGATCCACCGATTTTCGCCGTTGCGCATCACCGCCTTCAGTTCCAGCGGTGCCGCAGATCCTGGCAACGTTTGCACGGCCGGGCCGAACGTCACGTCGGTTTTCCAGGCACTGTCCCGGGCGAAGGCGCCGACGACGAGATCGATCTTGCCTGCTTCCAGATCGCCGAACAATCGGTCCCCCGTGGCTTCGTGTATTCGGGCGCGGGCGTGCGCTCGACGTTCCACTTCGGCAACGAGCCGCCTTGCGTCCGGACTTTCGGGAGTTCCGGATACCAGCCCGACATCGAAGCGCCTTGTCTCCTCGATGCGGGTCGATGTGTGTGCGGGGTCACGCGGCAGCCCGTCGCAGCCCGCAACCAGCATCATCATCCCGACGACGGCCCCTTTCATGGTCCCTGACCCTTTTTCCTGCATGGTCGGAGGAACGAGCAGGCCGCCGTGTTGTTTCGCTTCGAGCCAAGAATGGACACGATAGGGAAATGATGCGGAAACCCGGGCTGCTGATGCCATTGCTGCTTGTGCTGCCCGGTCCGGCGCTGGCCCAGGATCAGGGAGACGGTGCGGCAAGGCTGCGCGAACTGTGCACCGAACGTCCCGGCCTCACGACTGCGGCCTGTACCGTCGATCCGGGGCATTTCCAGATCGAACTCGGTGTTGCGGAGTGGGAGCGCAACACGGACGGCGAGGGCAGGGAGACGACGCTGGGACTGGCGCAGACCCAGGTGCGTTACGGCCTTGCGGCGACGACAGAGCTTCAGGTCGGCTGGACGGCCTTCACGCGGATGGCGCGCAAGGATTACGGTGGCGGCGTTTCTGAGCGCTCGAGCGGTATCGGCGACGTGACGATCGGCCTGAAGCAGAACCTGCGCCATCCGCAGGAAAAGGCGAACGGCGTCGCTGCAGGGCTTCTTGCCTATGCCACGCTTCCAACCGCGACGAACGGCGTGGGTGACGGCGACTGGAGCGCCGGATTGATTGTGCCGCTGAGCTACAAGTTCAGCGATACGGTCGCATTCGCCCTTTCCCCCAGCATCGAGGCGGCTACCGACGAGGACCGATCGGGACGGCATCTGGCTTATGGGGCGGCAGCGGGCTTCCAGTTCACGATTGCCGAGAACCTGCGGATCGCGCCGGAACTGGAACTCACCCGCGACCGCGACCCGCAAGGCAGCACGACGATGACCAGCGCGGCGCTTTCGCTGGCATGGCGCACGGACGATCTCACCCAGCTGGATTTCCAGACGACGATGGGCCTAAATGCCGATACGCCCGACGTGCGCGTCGGCCTTGGCATCAGTCGCAAGTTCTAGCTGTTTGCCGGCGCGGTGTCCGCCGTGCTCCGCGCAATCGAGAAGGGGGCACGGTGCCGGGCGGAGAAAGCCCGGCGCCCGAACAGATCGGCGGCCATGCCGACGCCCATCCGCTACGCAGACTATATCGCCAAGCTGGGGCTGTTTCCGCGTTCGCCGGGTTTCAAGGCCTTGCGATCCACGCGCCCGTCGCTGCAGGCCTTCCGGCTTCAGCCCATTGGCGCGGGCCACCCGGCGAACGAGTGATGGAGCCGGTTTCCGGAATCGGCCTCCTGATGCCGGATGCCCCTTTCAGACAAAGCGATAAGGGCCGCCACGTTCGAGCGCGGCCTGATAGGCCGGTCGTTGATGAACCTTGTCGAGCCAGGCGATCGTCGCTGGGCGTCCGCGCTCGAGACCGCCGCGATCGCGGGCAGCTTCGAGCGGGAAGCTCATCATGATGTCGGCCGCGGTGAACGTATTGCCCGCGAACCAGGGGCGGAACGCCAGTTCATGCTCGACGAAATCGAGGTGGACGTCGATCATCGGTTGCAGCTTCTTCTGCGCGGCCTTGCCCAGCAGCGGGATCCGGCCAAGTACCAGATTGACCAGCAGCGGCGGCATCAGCGATCCTTCGGCATAATGCAGGAAGTGGCGATAGAGCAGCGTCGCATCCTCGCCATAAGGCTTGCCCAGCCGCCCGTCGGCCTTGCCGGTGAGGTATTCGACGATGGCCCCGGTTTCGGCCAGGATACGTTCGGTGCCGAAATGATCGCGATCGACGATCACCGGCGACTTGCCGAGCGGGTGGATGCGGCGCAGTTCGGGGGGCGCCAGCATCGTTTTCGGATCGCGTTCGTAGCGCTTGACCTCGTAGGGCAGGGACAGCTCTTCCAGCAGCCACAGGACGCGCTGCGAACGCGAGTTCTCCAGATGGTGGACGACGATCATCGGTGCGTGGTTCTCCGCTGCTGCGCTTATCATGCCAACGGCTGGTGCCCGGCAAAGTTGCGGCCGCCATCCCGCCGAGGCAGCCCCGTCTTGCCAATCCGGACGCTGTGCGCATCTGGCGCCAGACCGCCGAGCATCCCTTTCGCGCCCTCAAGTCGCCAAAGAGTAATCGCCGGCTAAGACCATGTCGCGCAAACTCGGCCTCGGACGATCCATCGACCACGACGGCGAAGACGTTTTCACACAGCCTGGGATCGGTACCTGATAAGGCATGGCGTCGGTGATGAGTTTGCTGTTTCAAGTTGGCCAAAGGCTGGCGGGGAAACCAGACCTATGTTTTCGGGCGGCCTTGGACGTAAGCTGCACAGCAAAAATTCCGCCCGAACACATTGAAACAATAGCTAGATTTTCCCTTGCTTGATCTCGTCCACCGCATATGCGGCAGCCCGCGCGGTCATCGCCATGTAGGTGAGCGAAGGGTTCTGCCAGGCGCTTGACGCCATGGCCGAGCCATCGGTCACGAATACATTTTCGACCGCGTGCATCTGGTTGAAGCCGTTGAGCATCGAGGTGGCCGGATCGCGGCCCATGCGCACACCGCCCATCTCGTGGATGGCGCCCTTGATCGCATAACCCTCGCCGGGACGGGAGACGACCGTGGCGCCGAAGCCCTCGGCCATCTCGACGCTTTGCGCGATGGCGTCGTCCAGCAACTTGCGCTCGTTGGCGCCGAAGCGCAGGGCGACGCGGATTTGCGCGATACCGTCCTTGTCGCGAGCCGCGGGGTCCAGCGTCAGGCGGTTTTCGGCATCGGGCAAAGTCTCGGCGAACAGGTTGAAGCGCAGGCGCCAGTCGCCGCGCTGGCGGGCCTTGCGCTTGAGGTCGTCACCGATGCCCGCGCCGAAAGCCCCCGCTTCCCAGTTGGCACGCGCGGCGTCGAGCTGGATGCCGTAGCCGCGCAGGAAAGCCGGCGAGGTGTCGCCCCCGACGTTGCGGAAACGCGGGATGAAATGGTTGGTCGGCCGGAAGCCCGTGTAGTTGCGGTCCTGATAGCCCGGCACATGCGCGACGACCTGCACGCCCGAGGCATGGTCCATGATGTAGCGGCCCAGCACGTCGCTGGTATTGCCAAGGCCGGTGGGGAACGCCTCGCTGGTGGATTGCAACAGCAGCGCGGTGCTGTTGAAGCTCGATGCGCACAGGAAGATCGTGCGCCCGGTCACCGTCGTGGTCGCGCCGGTAGTGGTATTGCGCATGCGCACGCCGCTGGCGCGCCGGGTTGCGGGATCGTGTTCGATCGACACGACGCGGCTGTCGGTCAGCACCGTCAGCAGCCCGGTCGCCTGCGCGGCGGGGAGCGTGGAACTCTGCGTGCTGAAATAGGCCCCGAAGGAACAGCCGCGCGCGCACAGGTTACGGTACTGGCAGTTCGAGCGGCCTTCGTCCGGCTTTGCCTCGGTCATGTTGGCGAGGCGGCTGGGAATGAACTTGCGACCGGGATAGTGCGCCTCCATCCATTCCTTGAATTTCTGCTCGACGTGGTTGAGCGCCATCGGCGGCTGGAACTGGCCGTCGGGCAGATGGGCGATCCCCTCGGTGCTGCCCGAGACGCCGATGAAGTTTTCGACATGGTCGTACCAGGGTGCAAGGTCGGCGTAGCGGATCGGCCAGTCGGTGCCATGGCCGTCCAGCTTGTTGGCGGTGAAGTCGAGGTCGCTCATGCGGAAGCACTTGCGGCCCCAAACCAGCGAGCGGCCACCCATCACATAGGCGCGGGTCCAGTTGAACGGTGCGTCCTGCGGCGTCTGGTAGGGATGATCCTCCGGTGCCACGAAGAAGCCCGGCGCCTCGGTCAGCGGGTAGAGCGAGGACGCACCGTTGAGGTTGGCGTTGCTCATGCCATAGCCGGCGAGGCCCTCATGAGTGGCGGCGGGATCGCGCTGGGCGCGGTAGTCGAACTCCCAGGGCGCCAGCGTTTCGGTTGCGTAATCGGTGCCGTGCTCGACCATTCGGCCGCGCTCGATCATCGCGACCTTGAGGCCGCGATGGGTCAGTTCCTTGGCCGCCCAGCCACCGGTGATGCCCGAGCCAATCACGATCGCATCGAAGTCCTTCGAGATACTCATTGGCCAAGCACCGTTTCGTTGCAGTAGTTTCGCCAGTCGGCGGCAAGCTCGATATCGGGCGCATAGCCGCCGGGCACCAGTTCGAAGCGCAGATCCTGCGAGCCACCGGCTTCGGATGTATAGAAGGCCCAGACCGTGATAGCCTTGAGCAGCCGGTAGGTTGCTCCATCGGCATCGTCCGCGCTGGTGGCGGGCACGCGGCAATCCTTGCGGCCCAGCATCGAGGCGGCGTCCACTTGTGCAAGGACGGTGTGCCGCACGGGCGCGGGGGCTGCCGCGAAGGGCCGGCCCGCAGCCGTGTCGAGCACCCGCTCCAGCCCGTCGATCGAGGTGCGCAAGGCGGCGATCTGCGCTTCGTCGCTGGCGCGCACGGCAATACGGTCGATGAAGGCGGGCACGCCGGCGGCCAGGGCCCCGGGGGTATCCGTGGCCGGGATGATGGTGTCGCAAAAGGCGGACAGGAACCGCATCTGCGGCGCCGTCAGCGCGCTTGCCGCAGGCGCCGGTGCAGCCCATGCCGCCCGCGCACCGCTCAGCGAGAGCGAGGCGGCGAACAGGCCCGAGACGAGGAACAGCCGACGGTCCATGTTACTTCGCGTCCTTGGGCAGTTCGCGGATCGCGATGTTGCGCCAGCGCAGCACGTCGCCCGGCCGCCAGCGCTGCCAGCCGCCATGGACCTGCAGCGCGATCGGTCCCGCCACCATGCCGCCGACCGCATGGTTGGCGGTGTCGGTGGTGTCGCTCACTTGCGTGCCGTTGATCCACACCGTTACATGGGGGACATCTCCGGCCACGCGGATGCGGATGTCGTTCCACTGCTCGCGCTTCCAGAAGTCGGGAACCGGCTCGATCGGCGGATGCGCATAGTCGGGCTGCGGTTTCGCCGCCGCCTGCGCGGGATCGAGCTTGGGCGAGGTCGCCGGGACGTCACCCACCTGGACGCCGCCTTCACCGATGAAACTGCCCAGGTTCAACCCCGGCCCGGCCGTGTAGGCGCGGTCGCTCGAAACGTAGTCGAGCGTTACCTGATAGCCTGCACCTTCTTCGGTGGTGCGGAAGAATACGCCGCTGTCAGCACTCCAGTCCGGCTTGAAGTCGAAAGAGAGTTCGAAATTGCGGTACTTTCGATCGGTGACCAACTGCCCGCCTTGGCCGGGCGCGCCCTGCATCCCCATCAGCACGCCCTGACGCACTGCGAAGTCGGGCGCGGTGCCGTGGCGGGATGTCTTGCTGACGTGCCATCCGGCGAGGTCACGGCCGTTGAAAATTGGCGTGAAGCCCTCGGGAATAGCGACCGGCAGCGGCGGTGCCTTGGCTTTGCCGTAGTCCGGCACCGGCGGCAATCCGGGCGCGAGCGCGCGGAACGGCAAGGTGAGACCCGGCGATATCTCGCGCATCTCGATCCCGTCCTTATCGGGAGCGGCGAGCGCCGGCATGGCTGCTAGGGTAGCATGGCCGACCAGCAGGGTCGCGATCCGGCGCACGGTCACTTGAGCCCCAGCAGGTAGTCCGCAAGCGCGGCGGCCGCCTTGGGGTCGGAGGTCCCGGCATAGGCCATCTTGGTCCCCGGCACGACGGTGCGCGGCTTGGCGAGGAAGGCCATCAGCGTCTTGCGATCCCACACCAGGTCCGACTGCTTCATCGCCGGCGAGTAGGCATAGCCGGGCAGCGTCCCGGCCTTGCGGCCGCCAACGCGCCAAAGGGTCGGGCCGATGGCGGAAGGAGCCTTGTCGGTGGTCTTGTGGCAGACCTTGCACATGGCGAACTGCGGCGGCGGGGCGCTTTGCGCCGATGCTGCGCTCGGCAGCAAGGTAGCGCCTGCGGCTACGACGGCCGCGCGAATGAGAGTTCTCGTATAAGTCATGGAAGCTCCGTTTCTGTTCTTGCGGCCCGTCCGGCAGGTCATGGCCCACCCGGTTCGAGGTCTATGGGTAGTCGCGTGCAAGGGCGACCCGGCTGCACTGCGCGGCCACTTTCAAGGCCCGTTGCACCGTCGCCTGGCCCGTCACGAAGGGAGAGGTCGCCCCTTTCCGCTCCGCGGCGATCTTCGCGAACGTATCGTCGAACACCGGATGGTTGGACAGCCAGACGTCCGCGCCCCGCTGGCGCGCAAGCCCCGCGAACCGCTCGGCCGAGGCGGCCATGCCCGCGTACTGCTCGCGCGTTCGGGTATTGAACGCGGTGCCGCCCCACAGCGCGGCGACATGGCGCTCAGCCCCGTCGTGGACGGGGAACAGCAGCGACAGCGTGCCGGGCGTGTGGCCGGGCGTTTCGATCAGACTGATTACCGTCCTGCCCAGGGCCAGGTCCATCGCCCCATCGACAACGATGTCGCGGCGAGGTTTGGGATCGGTCCAGCGGGTGGTCTGCGCGATCACGTCCCAGTCCTTGCGGCTCGCCACAACCCGCGCGCCGTAAGTGTCCTGCAGGTAGCGCGCGCCGCCGTAGTGATCACCATGGCCATGAGTGACGACGACATAGCGGATCGTCGCCGGATCGAGGCTGAGCGCCTTGAGCCCATCGACGATCTCGGGACCGACCGAGTAATCGAACAGAGCGTCGATCAGGATGAGGCCCTCGTCGGTCTTGAGCGCCCATGCGGAAACGCCCTGCTGACCGACGTAATAGAGATCGTCGAACGCCTTTGCCGGGGGCGAGTACCAGCTCGCCCGATCGGCCACGTTCTCCGCCGGCGGGTGGACGACATCGACGGGGCAGAGCACTTCGTAAAGTGCGCGGAGGTCTTTGCCCGCCACCGCTTCGGCGCTGCGCATCTTCGGGTCAGGAGCCGAGGCCGGTGCCGGCGCGGCGCCAATTGCCGTTGCCATCATCGCGGCGACCAGGGCCACGCCACCGATCAAGGCTTGCTTGCGCATCAGGCCGCTTCCACGGCCAGGACATCCTCGCGCAAGCCCATCTCGACCAGCAGCGGCAGGACGTTCTCGCAGAAGTAAGGCAACTCCTCGCGGTAGTTCACGAACGACAGCGCGATGGCTGAGAAGCCGGCCTGCGATATCTCGGCCATCTGCCGTGCGATCGTCCCGGGCGAGCCTACCAGCGGGAAGCTGCCGGCCCCGCCGGCGAAACGCTGGCGGTAGAGACGATAGCTTTCGTCATCGTGCGAGCCGGAGAATTTCTGCTTTGAACTCATATGCTGCTCGACCGCATCGTGGTCGGCGTTGGTGAGGGCATAGTCCTCGTAATAGGCCTCGGCCTCAGCGTCGGTGGGGCGGCACACGACGTGGCAAACGGTGCTCACGCCGACCTCGCGCCCGGCAGCGGCGGCGCGCGTGGCGATGTCGGCGATGTGGCGCTTGCCTTCCTCGATCGTGGTGAAGGTCGTGAACAGCTGGTCGCAGGCATTGGCGGCGAAGTCGCGGCCCGGCGGGCTGAAGGCGGCGTTCATCGTCACCGGGCGCGGCCTTTGCAGGGCGACGGGGCGAGTGATCGCCTGCTTCAGCTTGTAGAAGCGGCCGTCGAAGTCGATGGGACCATCGGCGGCGTAGAGCTTCTCGATCACATCCAGCCATTCGGCGGCGCGGGCATAGCCGTCGTCGTCCAGCGTCATGCCAAACATGCCGAACTCGCTCGGATTCCAGCCGCACACGATGTTGAGACCGGCGCGCCCGTGCGAGACGTGGTCGATCGTGGCCAGCGCCTTGGCCGCGAACAGCGGGTGGACGAGCGGCACGTGCACGGTGCTGAACAGCGCGATGCGGCTGGTCGCAGCCGCAAGCGCCGAGGCCCAGGTCAGCGTCTCGAACGACCATTCGCGCGCACGGGTGGCACCGCCGAAACCCTGCCAGCGGGCGATCGGCAGCAGAAAGTCGAGGCCTGCCTCGTCGGCGGTCCGTGCCGCGGCGAGGCAGTCGTCCCAGGCGGCGGTCCAGCGTTCGGGCACGGTGGTCAGGGACAAGCCGCCGTCGGCGTTGCTGGCAAAGGTGCCGAGCTTGAGGCGGTTGGGGCCGAGCATCGGATTCATGCATTATGCTCCATTGGAATGGCGAAGTGGCAGGTGGTGCCGCCGTGCTGCGCGGCGCACCGGGTTTCGGTGGCGGTGACGGGCGAGCCGCTCATGATCGTGCCGACGGCCGAGAGCATCCCGGTCATCGCCGTGCACACAGGCTGCGCCGCGCCGGTCAAGGGGGCCGCGAAGGGGCTGTCCTCGACGGTGACGCGGATGGCGTCCGCTTCGTGGGCTACGGTCCAAAGGCCCCAGCCCAGGTCCGGCGCGGTCTGAGCCACCACCTCGACCAGCGGGCGGCTGGCGGTCTTGTTGTAGGTGCCGGCTGATCGCCCGCCGAAGTCCAGCACGGAGGCGTGGAGCGCCGCCAGCATCTCGGCCTGCGCACCGGGCGACAGGCGCATGATTGCACCCATGAGCGCGTCGGGCCGGATCAGCATGTAGCGGATTGCGCCGTCGACCACCTGGCCGGGCACCGCGCTCCAGTCGAGCCGATCGCGGAAGGGAGGGATAGTCGCGCTCATCCCAGGATGCGCCCACGCCCGAGGATGCCGCGAGGATCGAGCGCCTGCTTGATCGCGCTCATCGTCGCCAGTTCGTCGGGCGTGCGCGTGCGCGAGAGCACCTTGCGCTTCTTGAGGCCGATGCCGTGCTCCGCTGAAACCGAGCCTCCCAGGTCGGAGACGACGCCGTAGACGAAGGCCTCGACGGCTTCGACCGTCTCCGCCGTCGCACCCGGCACGTCGGCGATGAGGTGGATGTTCCCGTCGCCGAGGTGGCCGTAGACCAGCGCCAGCGAGCCGGGATGGCGCGCCTCCAGGCCTTGGGTGATGCGGCCTGCAGCTTCGGCCAGGTCGCTGACCGCGAAGCTGATGTCGAAGGCGATCATGTTGGGAATGAGGCGTGGGAATTCACCCGGCGCATCGCGCACCGCCCAGAAATCCAGCGCGGCGCGTTCTGACATCGCGACCGCCGCGTCCTCCAGCACTTCCTCCTCGAACATGCGGGCGAGAAAGGCCTCGAACTGCTCGCCCTGCGCCTCTGGATCGGCGCCGTCCGTTTCCAGCAGGACATAGAAGCCGTGGCTCCCCGCCAAAGGACGGCGCAGTTCGGGGAAGTTGCCCAGCACATAGTCGTAGTAGCTCGGCCACATCACCTCGAACGCCGATACCCCGCCGGCGAGTTCGGACTGCGCACGCCGCAGCAGCGTGGTGACGGCCTTGAAGTCGTCCAGTCCGCACCACGCGGTTGAAACCCCCAACGGGCGAGGACGCAGACGCAGGACTACGCGGGTGATGATACCCAGCGTGCCCTCGCTGCCGATCAGCAGGTTCTTGAGATCGTAGCCGCTGTTGTTCTTGAGCATCTTGTGCAGGCCGCTGATCACGCGGCCATCGGCGAGCACCGCCTCGACGCCGAGCACGAGGTCGCGGGTCATGCCGTACTTGATCACGCGGTTGCCGCCCGCATTGGTCGCCAGCACGCCGCCGATGGTGCAGCTTCCCCGCGCGCCGAGGTCGAGCGGGAAGAAGTAGCCCGCCGCCAGCGCGGCTTCCTGAACGCTCTGCAGCACGCAGCCTGCCTGGACGGTCATCGTCGCCGAGACCGCATCGACCTCCTCGATCGCCTTCATGCGCTCCAGGCTGACGGCGATCTCGCCATCGAGCGCGCTGGCACCGCCGGCAAGGCCCGTAAGTCCGCCCTGCACGGTCACCGGCTGCCCGGCGGCGTGGCAGATCGCCATGGCCTGCGAGAGTTCTTCGGTCGAGCGGGGGCGGATCAGGGCGAGGACATCGCCCGAGGGAATACCGCTCCAGTCGGCGAAGCGGCGCCCGTCTGCTTCTTGTGCGAGCGTGACGATGTCGAGGCCAAGTGCGGCGAGCAGGCGCTCGACGACGTCGGTGGTGGTGGTGGTGGAAAGGGCGGTGGTGTCAGTCATGGGCGGGTGCTCGCGTCAGGAACGAAAGAACTATCGCGGCGAGCAGCATGGTCGCGGCGAAGACGTACATCGGGATATCGAAGGCGCCGGTGGCAGTCTTGATCCAGCCGACGAGATAGGGCGAAAGGAAGCCGGGAATGTTGCCCAGCGCCGAAATCAGCGCGATAGCGGCGGCGGCAGCGGTGCCGGTGAACATCGCCGTCGGCAGGTTCCAGAACACCGGCAGCGAACCCATCGTACCCGCCATCGCCAGCGAGCAGCACAGCATCGCCAGCGGCATGCTGACGAGCGCCGCCGGGCTCACGGCCCAGCCGAAAGCCGAGACCAGCGCCAATGCGATCAACAGCGGGCCGACGTTGCGCAAGCTCGACACCCGCGAAGCGAGGGTGAGCATGGTGGCCGCCCCGACCAGCCAGGGGATGGTGCTGAGCACGCCGATCATCAGCGGGCTGGCGATGCCGGCGCTCTGGATGATGGTGGGCAGCCAGAACACGAAGCCGAAGAACGAAGTGCCGTAGCAGCCGTAGACGAGGCTGAGCGCGAGGACCCGGCCGTTGGTCATGACCGAGGACAGCGGGGCATGGCCAGTTGCGGGGCCAGCTGCGGGGCCATCCTGCGCGACGATGGCGGCCAGGCGGTCGCGCTCTGCGGGGGTGAGCCAGAGCGCGCTGGCAGGTCCGGCGTCGAGGCGCTTCATGCAGGCGATGCCCAGCAGCACTGCCGGCGTACCTTCGATGATGAACAGCCATTGCCAGCCGGGCAGTCCGCCGAAATCATGCAGCGTCTCCAGGATCAGGCCGGAGACCGGTCCGACGACGACGCCGGCCACCGCGATCGCGGTCATGAAGATCGCCGTCATGCGGGTGCGCCGCGCGGCCGGGAACCACAAGGTGAGATAGAAGATCACACCCGGGAAGAACCCGGCCTCGGCCACGCCGATCAGGAAGCGCAAGGTGTAGAAGCTGGCGGGCGTGCGCACGAACAGCATCGCGATCGACAGCAGGCCCCAGGTGATCATGATCCGCCCCAGCCACATCGGCGCGCCGAATTTTCTCAGCGCGATGTTGCTGGGCACTTCGAACAGCACGTAGCCGATGAAGAACGTGCCCGCGCCGATGCCGTAGACCAGCTCGCTGAACCCCAGGTCCTTGAGCATGGTGAGCTTGGCGAAGCCGACGTTCATGCGGTCCACCTGGGCGATCAGGTAGCACACGAACAGAAACGGCAGCAGGCGGCGCGCGACCTTGGCGAACAGGGCGGCGTCGCCATCCCCCGCCAAAGTGGACGCTGGGGCGGGCATATCCATGGGTGTGGCTCGTTCCATCTCGTAAAACTGTCACCAATTAAAGGCGTCTGGGGTCGTGGAAGCGAGGGCCCGGCCGGTCATGGCCGACCGGACCCTCGCGGCTGGGAGCTTAGAACTTGAAGCGGACGCCCACCTTGCCGGCGCGGCCGATCGCATCGTAATATGCGAAGTTGGTGGCGCCCACGCCGTAGACGGGAACCAGCGGCGGGTCCTTGTCCAGCAGGTTGTTGATCACCGCGAAGATTTCCACGTTGCCCAAGTCGCTGTCCAGCAGCTTGTACTGTGCCGAGAGGTTCACGTAGAGCCGGCTCGGCACGGAATTGTCGTTGATATCGACGCCTTCGACATAGGTGTTGTCGTACTTGCTGGCGCTGATGAAGCGGCCCTGCAACTGCATCCCGAAGCGACCGACATCGTAACCCAGGTTGGTGTTGACGATCCAGCTCGGCACGCTGGCGACGGTGTTCACCACCTGCCCGTCGAGGCGAGTGGTGACGCGGCCGTCGCTGGTGGTCGACTTGATCGTGTAGGTCGCGAAGGCGCGCAGGCTAATGGTGCCGGGCAGCGAGGAAATCTCGTCCAGCGGCTGGCGGTAGCTGAACTCGACATCCACGCCCCGGTTCTTCAGGCTGGCGACGTTGATGTACTTGTTCGTCACCGAGGTCACCACGTCGCTGCTATTGCGCACGATCTGGCTGCACAGCACGGTTTCGCCCGTCTGGCAGCGATCGAGGATCGACTGGAAAGCCAGCGTCGAGATCGCATCGTTGATCTTGATGTCGAAGTAATCGACCGCAAGGCGCAGGTGCGTGCCCGGCGTCAGGACGATGCCGGCGGTCAGCGTATCGGCCTTCTCCGGCTTGAGCGCTGTGTTGCCCGACGTGATCGTGGGCATGAAGTAGCTGCCGCCGGTCTTGGGATCGCGCAGCGTGTTCTGGCCGAACACCGAGGTGCTGAACAGTTCGGTGATGTTGGGCGCGCGGATATCGCGCGAGCGCGTGGCGCGAAGGCGCAGGAAGTCGTTCACGGCCCAATCGAGGCCCGCCTTCCACGTCGCGACGCTGCCCGAGGTGCTGTAGTCGGTGTAACGCACGGCGCCGGTCACATCGAGGCGCTGGGCGAAAGCCCAGTCCTTGATCAGCGGCACGTTGACTTCGCCGTAGAATTCCTTGGCGTTGTACGATCCGTGCAGCGGCTTGGGGTTGGCATAGTCCCACAGCGAGGCCTGGGACGCCGTATCGGAATCGGCGTTCACCTGCTCCTTGCGGTACTCGGCACCCAGCGCCACCTGGAGCGGCCCGGCGGGCAGTTCCAGAACCTTGCCCTGGATGTTGAAGGCGGCGGCGTTCTGCACGGTCTTCTGGCGCAGCCAGGCGGTGCCGGTGAAGTAGTCGGTCGAGGCCGGATTGAAATTGCCGACGCCGAACGGGTTGAACGCCAGGCAGGACGTGCCCGGGTTGGTCAGCGCAATGCGGCACACGGGCTTGCCGGACACCGGGTCTATCACCGAATCGAGCGCCTGGCTGAACAGGGCGGACTGGCGCAGGCCGTGGATTTGCGATTCGTACTTGGTCTCGCCGTATTCGTACGAGGCTTCATAGGTCCAGTCGGAGCCGATCTTGCCTTCGGCACCCAGGACGGTGCGGAAAGTGCGGGTGGACAGTTCGGTCGTGACCTGACCGATATCGCCGCTCCAGCGCCCGAAGCTGACCGACGACAGGTTGTTCGCCACCATCGCATCGCGGACCGCCTGAGGCAGGAAGGCGTTGTCGACCGCGATCTTCAGGTTGCCGTAGTTGTAGGCGTTGGCGCTCTGGCCGTTCACCTGGCTGTCCGAATAGGACACGTCGGCGAACAGGCGCAGTGAATCGGTGGCGTCGAAGGCCACCCGGCCGTAGCCGATCTTGCGCTCCATCTTCGGCAGCAGGTCGAAGCCACGGTAGAAGTAGCTGGCGCCGTCGCCCCCGATCATCAGCTGGCTGCCGGCCAGTTGGCCAACGGTGAAAGGCGTGGGCGTGCCGTCGGCGGCGAACTGCACGAGGCGCGAATCGCTGGTGCCGGTGAGCGAGCCCCAGGTCAGGCCCGAAGTGATCAGGCCGCCGTCGGTCTGGCGCGAATCGTGGACGTTGTTGGTGATCACGCGGGTCGGCGTGCCGTTGCCCGGAGTCGGGTTTACGACGAGGCCGGGCTGGCGGCGGCCCCAGTCGCGGGTGAACTGGTCGCCCGCACCTTCGTTGTCGTAGTATTCGCCGGCGGCCATGATGTGCAGGCGATCGTCGAGCAGCGAGCCGCCGACGAGCAGCGCGGCGCGGTATTCGTTGGCGTCGTTCTTCTGCGACTGGCCATACTGGATATCGCCCTGGATCCCCGTGAAGTCCTTCTTCAGGATCAGGTTGACCACGCCGGCCACGGCATCCGACCCGTAGCTGGCCGAAGCGCCGCCGGTCACAACTTCCGTGCGATCGATCAGGATCGAGGGAATATTGTTGAGATCGACCTGGCCGGTGCCGGCGGACGGCACGAAGCGCTTGCCGTCGACCAGCAGCAACGTGCGTGAACTGCCCAGGCCGCGCAGATCGACGAAGTTGGAGCCTGCGATCTGCGAGCGGTTCGACGATCCCTGCGGCGTCTGCGCCGGGCGGAACGAAGGCAGTTCGTTGAGCGCATCGGCGACGTTCGATTGGCCGCGCTGGTTCATATAGTCGGCGCCGAGCACGGTGACCGGAGTGGGTGCGCTGGAGCCGTCGCGGGCGATGCGCGAGCCGGTGACGACGATGTCGCCGGCGGGCGCCTCGGCGATCTCGGGGTTCGGCGCGGACGCTTCCTGCGCCAGCGCAGGTGTGGCTGCGGCCAGTGTGAGTGCAAGTGCGCTGGCTCCGAGCCAGCGGTTATGTGCGATCCCTGTATGCATTGGAAACTTCCCTCATCGTTTCGAATACTGATTGGCATAACAGAATATGGATTTGGGTGGCCGTCAAGGGCGCATTTCGTAATTATTTCGCCGAAAACACCAAAATTGAGCATTTTTGCATGGACAAGCCGCTTATGAACCGTATTCTGTTTTTCACTTGCTAGGCAGCGTGTCTTGAAAGAGAATACGGATATGACAGTGCATCAGCTCGATCGTGGGGCGCGCGGAACGCCCGCTTACATGGAGGTGCTCGCCCGCATTCAGCGCGGCGACGTGGGGCCGGGGGACAAGCTGGTCGATACCGCGCTGGCCACGGAACTGGGCGTGTCGCGTATGCCCGTGCGCGAGGCGCTGCTGCGGCTGGTCCATGAAGGATACCTCGTCGGCACCACGCGCGGCTTCATGCTGCCTGAATTGTCCCAGAAGGACATCGCCGACATCTTCGAGATCCGTAAGATGCTCGAACCGCGCGCTGCGGCGGCTGCCGCATACAATCTTGACGCGCAGGCCGTGGCCGATCTCGAAGCGGCCTATCGCATGGCCTGCGACGCGGTGGAGCAGGATGAGCCGCTCGCCCTGATGCAGGCCAACACGCGCTTTCGCCAGGCTTGGCTCAACGCCGTGCCTAACCCCCGCTTGGCCGCGACGATCGGCCGCTTCGTCGACCACGTCCAGACCGTGCGGATCGGCACGCTCCACGACAAGGAAACGCAGATGGTGGTGATCGCGCTGCTGACCGACCTGCTGGAAGGCTTCCGCGTCCGCAATTCCATCGCCGTCTACGATTCGATGACCCGCTTCGTCGATGTCGCGCAGGGGCGCTTCTTCGCACTGATGGAGAAGACGCGGGCCGATTTCGACAACAAGGACATTGTCTCGGGCGGAGCTCTCTGAATTCGCCTCCAGCCGGACCCCATTCAAGCCGGATCTATTCAAGGATGTACATGACCACCCTCAATCCAGTGCTCGCCAATGCGAGCGACATGCGCGCGGCTCTCAAGGGCGGGGGCATGATCACATCGTGGTTCGCGATGGGTTCGGTGCCGCTGATCGAGATCGGCGCGATGGACTATTTCGACGCTGCCATCATCGATCTCCAGCATGGCCTGTGGGATCGCATGACCTCGCACCTCGCCGTGAGCGTGCTGGGCCCCAAGCCGGCGATCATGCGGGTGGCTGCCAACACCATGCCGGCGATCGGCGAAGCGCTCGACAGCGGCGCCGAGGGCGTGTTGGTGCCGTTGGTCGAAACGGCCGAGCAGGCCCGCGCAGCGGTGGCTGCAGCCACGTTCCCGAAGGACGGCATCCGTTCGGGCGGCGGCGTGCGCCCGCTTGCGGAAGGCTTCACCCGCTATCACAAGCGCAGCATCAATCCGCTGATCGGGGTGATGATCGAGACTTCCGCCGGCGTCGACAATGCGGCCGAGATCGCGGCGGTCGACGGGGTCGATTTCGTCTTCATCGGGACCGGCGACCTGGCGCTGTCGCTCGGCTGCTTCCCGCAGATCGACGAGCGCCACGAGCAGGCATGCCAGAGCGTATTCGAAGCCTGCAAGCGTGCCGATACGCCGTGCGGTATCTTCACCACGACTGCCGAAGCCGCCGCAGCGCGGATCGAACAGGGCTACGCCATGACCGTAGCCGCGAACGACGTCGACATTCTCCTGCACGGGTTCGCGCAGGCCGGTCAGGCCGCGCGCAAGGTCGCCGCGCACGCCTGACCGGGAAGGCCCGACGCTCCGGCGTCGGGCTTATATAGTTCAATGCTGAAATAAAACGGGGGCGGAGCTCAAGGTGCCAGCGCGAGGCAAGGCGCGCATTCATCTCTTGGACAAATGGGGGGAAACATCATGCTTTCCAAATTGCATCTGAGGTACGACGTTCTGAGCTGCACGGCCAGTTTCGCTGCGTTGTCGGTCGCTCTGGCCAGTCCTGCGACGGCGCAGGTTGCAGTGCCGGTGGGGGCACAGTCCGCTGCAACCGATGCCGAAAGCCCGGCGCCTGCCGGCGATATCGTCGTAACCGGCACCCGCATCGCCCGCGATGGTGCATCTTCTCCCACGCCGCTCACCGTACTGGGCGGCGACTACCTCGCTGCCCGGGCGACCAGCAACGTCGCCGATGCGCTCAATGAACTGCCTTCGTTCCGCGCCACCACCTCGTCGGCCAGCACCAGCTCCACCGCGACGCAGGCCGGTACGAACTTCCTCGATCTGCGCGGCCTTGGAAGCAACCGCACGCTGCTGCTCGTCGACGGCAAGCGCCACGTGTCCACCGCGATCACCGGCCAGGTCGATATCAACATGATCCCGACGCTTCTGATCGACCGGGTGGAGGTCGTCACCGGCGGCGCTTCGGCGGTCTATGGTTCGGATGCGGTCGCGGGCGTGGTCAACCTCATCTACAAGAAGAACTTCACGGGCCTGGAAGGTGATGCGCAGTACGATGTGGCGCAAGTGGGCGATGCGCAAGGCTATCGCTTCGCGCTGCATGGCGGCACCGCCTTCCTGGAGGACCGTCTTCACGTCTCCGGCGCGGTCGAGGTGTTCCACAACGACGGTATCGGCAGCATGTATACGCGTGACTGGGGGCGGCGCGAATACGGCATCCTGACCAATCCCGCGCGCGCCACCAATGGCCTGCCGGTGCGCATCATCTCCGACCATGTCCGCACTTCGACGATGACGCCTTACGGTCTCGTCACCTCGGGTCTGACCTACGGCGACCTGACCGGGACCACCGACGCCCGCCGCATCCAGTTCGCGGCCGATGGGACCCCGGTGCCCTTCAATCAGGGCACGCTGGCCGGTTCGCAGTATATGATCGGCGGCGACGGCGCTGGCCAGGGCTTCCTCAGCGACTTCTCGCTCGCACCGCGCATCTCGCGCCAGTTGGCCAGCGGCGACATCCACTATGACGCTGGCGACGGGCTGGAGTTCGGCACCGCGTTCTACTACGCCCGTTCGCGCGCGTCGGGACAGGCGATCGCGCCATTCGACTTCGGCACGCTGACGATCCAGCGCGACAATGCATACCTGCCCGCCGCGCTTGCGGCAGCAATGGATGCCAAGGGCCTGACCAAGCTCGCCTTCGGGCGCCTGTCGCTCGACGTCGGGCCGAACACGTCCGACAACACCACACAAACCTACCGCTCGGTCACCGACGCCAAGGGCCGCATCGGCGCCTGGAAGTGGGACGCCTACTATCAGTACGGCAAGACCGACTATGTCGGCCGCTTCAACGGCGTGCGCAACAATGCACGCTACCTGGCTGCCATAGATTCGGTCATCGACCCCGCCACCGGCAAGGCGGTGTGCCGATCGACCCTGACGGCGCCGGGCAACGGCTGCATCGCCTACAACCCGTTCGGCGATACCAATTCGACCGCCGCCAAGGAATACGTGACGGGCGACCAGTACTATCACCTCGTCACCCAGCAGCACGTCGCGGCGGTGAACTTCACCGGCCCCGTCGCGGAACTGTGGGCCGGCCCGCTGGCCGCATCGCTCGGCGCCGAATACCGCCACGAACAAGCTAGCGCCACCGCCGATGCCGCTTCGATCGCCGGCGCCTATGCGGCCGGCAACTACAAGCCGATCGACGGTCGCTACAGCGTCAGGGAGGCGTACCTCGAAATGGAACTGCCGGTCGTGCGCGACCTGCCGTTTGCCAAGGCGATCGACCTCAACGGCGCGGTCCGCTACGCCGACTATTCGACCAGTGGCGGCTACGTGACCTGGAAGCTGGGCGGCACCTGGGATATCGGGTCGGGCCTGATGGTGCGCGCCACCCGATCGCGAGACATTCGCGCGCCCAACATCTCCGAACTCTACGCCTCGTCCGTTACACGCATCACCAGCGTGACCGACCCGCAGAACGGCAATGCCTCGATCTTCATTCCCACGCTGACCTCGGGCAGCACCGCGCTCAAGCCGGAGAAAGCCAACACCTTCACCGCCGGCGTCACTTACGCGCCGACCTGGATCAATGGCGTCCAGCTTTCCGTCGACTACTACGACATCAAGATAAACGACGCCATCACCAGCCTGACGGCGCAGAACATCGTCGATCGCTGCTATGCCGGCGACCAGAGCCTGTGCGGCCTGGTGGTTCGTTCGGGTGGTACGATCTCGCAGATCAACATCAACCAGATCAACCTCGCCTCGTTCGCCACCGCCGGCGTCGATTTCGAGCTGTCGTATTCGACCGATCTGCTGGGCGGCCGGTTCTCCTGGCGCAACCTGCTGACGTACGTGGACAAGTTCGAACAGAGCAATGGCGCGGTCGTCACCAACCTTGCCAACCAGTTCAACGGCGCGGGCGTAGCGCGCTGGACCGGCAACTCGACCATCGCCTACCAGCACGGCCGCGTCGGCGGCTCGCTGGTCGGGCGCTTCGTGGGGGCGGGCAAGTACGACAACCTCTTCGTCGAGGGCGTCGATATCAACGACAATACCGTGTCCTCGCGGTTCTACCTCAACCTCAACTTGCGCTACGACCTGACCGATGACGGTTCGGTGCAGATCTACGGCGTCGTCAACAACCTGCTGGACACCGATCCCTCGATCGCGCCGCAGACGACGACGGTAACCAATGTTGCCTACTTCGACGAAGTGGGCCGCGCCTTCCGGGTCGGCGCGAAGTTCAAGTTCTGACCTGACGGGGGCGCCGTGCCGCGGCAGGCGCGGTGCCCCACCGGACGAGACAACAAGGAGTGAAGGCAGGCATGTTTGGCAACGGATCTCTGCGCAAGGCACTCGCGCGATCGAGTGCGATCCTGACCGTAAGCTGCGGCATTGTCGCCGCGGCCTGTGCCCAGACCAACGTACCCGTGGCACCCGCGTCGAACATCCAGACCAGCACGCCTGACGGCCGCTCGCGCGAAGTATTGCCGATCGTCGACAGCCCGTTTCGCGGCGTTACCGGGACCACCGTTGCCGAATCGCGTCCCGACTGGCCGGTGCCTGTCGCCGCACCGGCCGGGGCGCCCAATGTCCTGCTGATCATGACCGACGACGTCGGCTTCGCGGCGACCTCCGCGTTCGGCGGCGCCATTCCCACGCCCAATCTCGATCGCCTCGCCAAGCGGGGCGTGCGGTACAACAACTTCCACACCACCGGCATGTGCTCGCCCACCCGCGCGGCGCTGCTGACCGGGCGCAACAGCCATGCGGTGGGCAGCGGCGCGGTGACCGACGTGGCGTCGGGCTATCCGGGCTACAGTTCCATCATCCCGCGCAGCGCCGCTTCGATCGGTGAAGTGCTGCGCGACAACGGCTACAACACCGCCTTCTTCGGCAAGCACCACAACATTCCCTCGTGGGAATCCTCGCTGTCAGGCCCGTTCGACCACTGGCCTACCGGGCTGGGCTTCGACTATTTCTACGGGTTCGTGATCGGGGATACCAACCAGTGGAACCCGCGCCTCTATCGCAATACCCTCTCGGTCGACGCACCGGCGCTGCCGCAGGGCCAGACGCTGGATTTCTCGCTGGCCGATGACGCGATCCACTGGATCCACCAGCAGAAGGCGACTGGCCCGGACCGTCCGTTCTTCGCCTACTTCGCGCCCGGCAGTGCCCATGCGCCGCACCAGGCCCCGCCCGAATGGATCGCCCGCTTCAAGGGCCGGTTCGACAGGGGCTGGGATTCGCTGCGCGAAGAGAACTTCCAGCGCCAGAAGCGCGAAGGGGTGATCCCGGCTAATGCCACGCTGACCCCGCGCCCGGCCGAAATCCCGGCGTGGTCCTCGCTTACCCCCGTGCAGAAGCGGGTCTATGCCCGCTACATGGAAGTGTTCGCGGCGATGATCGCCTATCAGGACGCGCAGGTCGGCCGCATCCTCGACGAACTCGACCGCATGGGCCAGTCCGACAACACCATGGTCCTCTACCTCGTGGGCGACAACGGCCCCAGCGGCGAGGGCGCACCGACCGGGACGCTCAATCAGGTCCAGCACATGAGCCATGATTTCGAGCAGAGCGCCGAGGAAGTGGCCGGGGTGATCGACACGATGGGCGGGCCGGACACCATCGAGCTATATCCCGCCGGGTGGGGCTGGGCGATGGGCACGCCGTTCCGCTACATGAAGCAGTTGTCCTCGCACCTCGGCGCCATCCGCAACGGCATGGTCGTGTCGTGGCCGGGGCACCTGAACGATACCGGGACAGTGCGCACGCAGTTCGCCCATGTGACCGACATCTTCCCGACCATCCTCGAAGCCGTGCGCCTGCCGGTCCCTCGCCAGGTCAACGGCATCGATCAACAGCCGGTCGACGGTGTGAGCCTCGACTACACCTTCACCCATCCCCGCGCGCCCGAGCAGCACAAGGTCCAGTACTTCGAGATGTTCGGCAACCGCGCGATCTACGCCGACGGCTGGATGGCGAACACCACCCCGCGCCGGATGCCCTGGGAAATGGGCAATCCCGGCGGCAACCCCTACACCGACTACAAATGGGAACTCTACGATCTCGCCAGGGACTTTAGCCAGTCCCGCGACCTGGCCACCGCCAATCCCGCCAAGCTGGCGCAGATGCAGGCGTTGTGGCTGGAGGAGGCGCGGCGCAACCACGTGCTGCCGCTCGACGACAACCTCGCGAAGTCGCGGCTCGGCGCCTCGCATGCCCACTATGCCTCGGGGCGCACCTCGTTTGCGTACTGGGGCGGGAACTTGAGCATCAGCGAGAACCAGGCGCCCAGCTTCCGCAGCCGTGCATTCACCATCTCCGCCGACGTGACGCTCGACGTCGAGCGCGCCACCGCGCCGATCCTGGCGCGCGGCAGCCGCTTTGGCGGTTGGGCGTTCTATCTGCGCGACGGCGTGCCCGTTGTGCGTCAGGCCTATACGCAGCGCCCGCAGGATCAGGCCGAGATCGTCGGCAAGATCGCCCTTGGTCGTGGCGCTTCGAACATCGGGTTCGCATTCACTCCGGACGGAGCCGGCAAAGCGGGCGGTACGATGTGCATGACCGTGAATGGTGCCGAGGCAGGGTGCGGCCATCTCGATTATGCCGACGTCAAGGATGCGGGCCAGGGCGAGACTATGGACATCGGCATCGACACCGGTGCGCCTGTATCCACGGACTATGCGGCCAATGGTCCGTTTCCGGGCGCAATCCACAAGGTGCAAGTCGAGCTTACAGGCAAGTCGGAAGCCGAAAAAGACAAGAAATTATAGTAATTTAATTCCCAGTAGAACCTTATAGGCGCACTGGGCTACTGCTCGGTGGCAATCGCCAGCCTGGCAAGGCAGGAGCCGTTCTCATGATTTCGTGAACGGCTGCTTCTTGGCTCGCAAATGACTCGAAATTTGAGACAATTGGGAGCGGTACGAGCTGCTGCGAGACGTTAGAAGTTGGTCGGGGAGACAGGAGGTAAAAGTTGATGTAGCACTGCGGTTCTTCACCCCGCAGAATGCCTTGGACTAGCGGTTTTCCGCCGTTCCGTTTCGTGGCATGCGGCGTTCCTATGATACGTTATCCTTCTCCTCGGCGGTGTCTATGGGCCGCGTAAAACTCATTCATAAGCGGCGTGGGTCGCAAAATTACTATGCCCGGATGATGGTCCCCCAGCCTCTCCGAAAGGCTATCGGCAAGCGCGAATTTATCATGTCCTTGGGTACTCCCCATCGTAAGGAAGCGGAGGCCCTTGCGCTCCCAATTCTGGCGGGCTGGCGAGAGGAAATCCGTGTCTTTCAGCTAAGCGCTGTCAATGACGATCTTGGCATTCTCGGCGGAGCAAAGCACCAGCCTACCAAAGCGGAGATTGAAGATGCGGCGCTTTGGGTTGGCTTCGACGAGTCCAGCCGCAGATTGGAAGCGCTCATCAGAGCTAAGGCTAAGCTCGGACCTGACGCCTTCGCGCAGATGCAAGATGAATTCGAACGGAGATACCTTGATCTATGCCGTAGGCAATTGGCAGGTGAAGACAACTATTGGAGGGAGCGAGCGATCAAGATGGTCAACCATCGGCAATGGGACTTGCCGGAGGCTTCGCCCGAGTTTGCCTTTCTCATCCAGCAACTGTCGTTGTGCGGTTTGGACCTTTTCCGCAAAGCAGTTGAAAACCTGCGAAACCCTATCGTCGATTTCCATCCTAGTGAGCATACCCGAGGGCTTTCTACGAGGCGTCAGGAGCGCGCAAAGCAAGGGGAGCGCATTTTGGACCTATTCGACACTTATGCTGCTCAGCGACGCTCTGAGGGCAAAAAAGGAGATGATACACTTCGACAGGACCGCATAGCGGTTTCGAGCTTTGTTGAGTTTATCGGTTCCGATCGCAACCTTCGCTCGGTGATGCCGATCGAAGTAAGAGAATGGCGCAATGCTATGGCATCGGTGCCGGTAGGTTATCGGAAGCGAAAGGACTTTAGCGGATTGTCGCTCAGGCAGGCGGTAGAGGTGGCAGCTAAGGTTGGCGCGAAGAAGCCAAGCCTCCTTACGGTCAACAAAAATCTCTCTGGCCTGTCGTCCTTCTTCGTATGGGCGAAGCGTGAAGGTTATGCCGAGGGTAACCCTTGCGATGGTCTTCGCTATGATGCTGATAAACGGAAAAACCCTCGTCCACCCTTTACCGTCGATCAGTTGAACGCGATGCTAAAAAGCCCGTTGTTCGTCGGCTTCGCTGAGGATGGGCAAGAGCATAAACGGGGTAACCAAAGCACGCGCGACTGGCGCTTTTGGATACCGCTGATTTGCCTGTTCACAGGGGCTCGGATAGGCGAGATCGCCCAATTGCGCGTTGATGACGTCGAATGCCACGAAGGGCATTGGTTCATTCATATCCGGCATTCAGAACGAACCGGTCAGCGGACGAAGAACGGAAAAAGCCGCATTGCGCCGATGCATTCCATTTTGGAAAAGATCGGATTTGTCGAGTTTGCGCAGGATCAACAGAAGCGCGCGTTTGGATCAGGAGATCAAAGGCTTTTCCCCGAACTTATGTTGAATGAACGCGAGCAACATGGGCGAGCTTCACGCTTTTGGCGGACATACCTTGCGAGGATCGGTGTCAAAGAAGGCGCGGACGGTCATGGAACACATTCATTTCGTCACGGAATGGCCGATCAACTGCGCCTCGCAGGATACCATGATTCCGAAATAGCGGTTGTGCTAGGGCATCAGCAGGCAAGCGTCACAAGTGGATATGGGACCCTACGACAGGGGACTGCTGCGCGCTTGTCTGAAATCATCAACTCCGCGAAATTCGAAGGTGTGGCGTTTAGTCACCTTTATCCGTCGCGGTAACCGAGGGTTTATCCTTCTCATCTGGCTCGGCGGTAGCGTTGTGGCTGTGCCGTAAGCGTGATCGTTGAGAAAATGCTCATGTATTGCTGAAATTGAGCGTTTTCGACCTTCGATGACCCGTCCAAAACCCTAGGGTTCCCGGCGCTACCGTTATGACGACTTGTGAATTTTTCCAGATTTTAAACGGATTTTTATCCGGGTTAAATTTATAAATCACTGTATTTCATATAGTTACCTAAACATACCTAAATATAGACAGGTCAGTTTAAGAAGCTGTTCCCTAAGTAATGCACTAACGGTTGCGCTGCGAAATCGATGCGCTATCTGCGGCTTCGGGCTGGCGAAAGCCCTCCACCCCATGATCTGTTTACGTAACGCGAAAGTGTACCACGTATACTATAATACCTATATATCAATATTATTAGAATTTCTATTGCATTTATGTCTATATTAAGTTTCAACCCCCTCATCATAGAGGCAGGGTATCTTTCTCTATTATTTATCCACACCTCTATTGAATCCTCTTCTCTAATCTCTTTTCTATTGGAAGAGGTTGCTCCTGACATGGGGCGTAGGAAGAAGCCCTCTATGCAATTCCATCAAACCTTAGGGATGATTGTAGCGGCTCTCCTAAAGGAAGCGTCTATCAGGCCAGAGGGCTATCTCTTCCGGTCTATGGGGAGAGATTCATTCAAAAATAATATCTTAACAGATAGTCCAGTTGGATACCGTCCATTCAAAGCCGCTGAAATCGGCCTTAAGAAAAGCGGATATCTAGAAGTCATCACTGGCTTCAAAGAGTCCACGAACATCCATGACAAAGGCATTGCGACGCGGTTCCGGGCGACACCAAAGCTCATCACCCTTGCCGAGCAGTACGGCATAAGGCTGTCCGATTGGGCATCGCATTTCACCATGTTGCCCAAGCCCAAGCGGGTTAGGGAGCCCATCCAACTCCGGGCTGACTCATGGACGGACAAAAAGCGGAAAAAGAACAAGGGCGGCAAAATGGACTTCGATCCATCCGATCAATCTGCTGCCCGGTATGCGAAGCAGGTCCACGATATTAACGCCTTCATGGCGGATCAGGATATCCAACCTGCCGAGTGTCATTTCGCATTCACCCGGATATTTGCCCAAGGCGATCACCCTGATTTTCGTTGGAACAAGGGCGCGCGACTCTACTCCTACGCCTTCGGTAAATCCTATCAGCAGATGCCGCATGTGGCCCGCCCTGAACGCAAGGAGTATACTGGACGGGAGGATATCACCATCAACGGCGAAAGCGTGGTGGAGGTCGATATCTCGGCAAGCTATCTGACCATCCTGCACACCTTAATGGGGGTGCCGTTGCCTGCCGATCCTTATGACATTCCCGGCGTACCGCGTAAGGTCGTCAAGATATGGGCAACTATCACCCTAGGGCATGCCGGCTTTCATAGCCGCTGGCCCGAAGCCGCAAAGCGTCGGTATACGAGTAATCATGAGAACGGACCCGCTGATCTTCAAAGGGACTATCCGTTCAGGAAGACGCAGCGGAAAATCCTGGAATCGCTAACCCTGCTGAAAGATTGGCCTTCAAATCCAATTACTTGGGCAGATTTGCAATTCCTTGAAAGCAGTGCCGTGGTGGATACGATCCATGAATTGGCAACACGCTATGGCGTCCCTGCTTTGCCTTTGCATGATGCCGTCATCGTTCCAAAATCGAAGGCAGAACTTGTACAGAGGGTTTTATCGTCCTGTTTTGAGCGGCATGTGGGGACATGCCCAACTCTGACAGTCAAATAGCCCGTATCGAGCCCGTACAGCGCTTTCTACTTATGAAAGGTGCAACGAGCCTAAGGTTGTGTAAAGTCGCTGTACGGGGCTTAGCGGACAATTTAAGCTATATTCCAGATGGGTAGGTAGATTTTCGATGCGTTGAAGAGCAAGAAAGGCTTCAAGCGCGGGATTTAATGGCTTGGGTATTCCGGTGTGAATTTCGGGAATTATGGGGCGGCGAGTGGAAGCGCAAAGATATGGCCATTAACCCATATGGCTAAGACATCCCATGCCGCACATTGACCGATCAAAACCTCTCACTGACCTCTATCTGATCTCCATCGGTCTTGTAGGTAATCACGCATCGGCAGGGGCATCCCGCCAACCCTCATTTGAGCTTTTTCGTTTCACCGAACGGGTCGGTAACCTCAAGGGATACGATAGTGTCGGTCCTCGAATTCCACTTGCAGGTGTAGCGCGAAGTAAGTTTCGCTCCCAAAGCGTTGGTGGAATCAAACTTCCTCGACATGACTCCGATATCGCCTTCCGCATGGAAGGAGCCGCCCCATTCGGGATCGAATGAGTCTTCCGATACCAAAGCGCCCTTCACCGCCAAGTCGCAAATAGCGCCTGTGTCGATTTCGTTAGGCCCACGGGATGCCTTTTCAGCCGCAGCAACTTGTTCATCTGCGACCCTTTGCAGCGCCGCTTGTTGGTTCGAGTGGATGATGTAGCCGAAAAGGAGGATTGCGCCTGCCCCAAGCGGAATTGTGCAGCCCCACTTGGCAGCGGACCCATCGTCAAACATTCGGTCCCACCAGCCTGTGTGCTTCTTGCCGCCGCTTTCCTCACTCATGATGCGGATGCCGTTCCACATACCAGCTTGCCGATGAGCTTACCGTCCTGATCGAAGTCATCGTCAACATCGCAACCGGTAGCCTGCTTGGCAGCCCGGCGCATTCGATCTCGCTGTTTGAAGCTGTAATTGGGACCAAACATGCCGCCATCTACGATTTTGACAGTGCCGTTTTCGTATCGGATGACCTTAAAGGCTTCGCCTTCGACAACGGCTTTATAGCGCTGGATAGCCTTAGGTCCGGCGATCGCAGGGGATACCCACCCGCATATCGAGAGCAATGTCGCACCAGCCGCGACAGCATTCCGTAAGCGCATATGATTCCCCCCTTGGTAAGCCACCTCTTTCATACACTTTTTGTATAAATTTCAACCCGGTCGAATAGCCTTCGGATGGAGGCGCAATCGACAGTACGGGGCGATAAGGCTCATGACCCTCGCTATCGGGAGCTATTGGCGAAGCTGAAAGCAGCGCGGAAAAGCCTTGGATTAACGCAAGAGGCCCTTGCCGCCCGGTTAAACCGACACCAGCAATTTGTGTCACGGTACGAAGGGGGGCAACGTCGCCTAGATGCCGTAGAGTTCTATGATGTAGCTGCCTTGCTTGGGCTGGACCCAACTGCGCTCCTTCAAGGCCTGACCGGCAACATAGGCATGGAGACGTAAACATCCTTGCCGTTTGTTCTTCTTTTGTTCTAGAAATGCCCTATGGCTAGAGTCGGCATCATCAAGCACATCGGAGCTTATCGCAGACCTTATCATGTCTGCGCCCGGATGGGTTCGTGTTGGCATTACGGCACCATCGCGCAGGGTGCGGTTGGAGTCCGTTTCCAGTTTAGCGGACCATGTTGCGCAAGGCATATCCCGGCAAAGGGACGCAGACCGCGACCAGCTATCTTTGCCTCTTTGACTGCCCTTTTGTCTGTCTGCTATCAAGAGCGTCCTAGCGCCTGCTGTAAGGCGAACAAGGGAGCCGGGCCTTTCAATAGAAATTCGAGGTTGGGCATGGCCCGTGCAGACCTCCGGATTTCTTGATCCTCGGCTGGAAGGCAATCGTAGAGGGCAAGCGTCATTTCGGCTTGCGAGGTGGCAGGCCCAATATCTTTCGGGCGATCCACGTTCTCCAACCAGAGGAATTCAGATTTAATGCACTCGGTTTGTCGGCCTTCGCTCGATGCTCTCGGACACCAGAACCAAAAGACATAAATCCTCTTATTTTCAAGTCCTCATCATTGCGAAGGTTTATTTCGAACAGGTGCCAGCATCCGTATATATCTTTGTATCGAAAGAGCCCCACTGTAAAAATTGCTTTTTCACCGCTTTTTAAGGCCATATAATCTTCATGGCTCAGTTCATTTGAAACTTCGTTTCTGAATTCATTGCATTTAGTAGGTCCTAGAAACTCGCCCTCTGCGTCGTCTACGTTTATTTTTACCATAGGTCGCGGCGGATTGGTTGTCGGACGGATATACGTGTTGATACTACCCCAAAAACGCAAAGCTGGGGTTTGGCCGACATTTTTGATCCCGACACGAACTACCAGTGGCTTACCCTCTTTTATTCTCCGATGTCCTCCATAACTTATCATTAGATAGGCTCTTAATTGACGCCTAGCAGTATCTCTCGCGATCCAGTTGGAATGAAATGCGAGACCGACCGCCAATACAGTACCTATGAAGCTGGCAATGCCGAGTAAACCGGCAGCGCGCGCCCATATCGCGCTGTCAGACGCCGCGTCGGCCGCCTTCCACTGCGCGCACAAATCCTTGTCACTGCCGTATCGCCGAGTACCGCAAGCCTGATCCGGGGTATCGGTACGCCTAACGTTACTAATCCGCGTCGGGGGAGCATAAGAGCCCGTTTTGTGACTCTTTGAGGCGTAAAACTCTCTATGTTGATGCCCAGCTTGACTGCTGGCATCGGCCAAGACTGCGGCAAGAAACAGCAAAAGCATTCATCCCCCTCCCTCCAAGACCGATCCAGATCGAGGCCGCGCACTTATCTTGGTTTTCGAGGATAAGAATGGCGTTCACAATAGGCGGTAGGCCTTTCGGCAAGTTTTGGGATTAAATCTTTGTAAGGCGACGTTCCGCTGCTGGTAGTCGTCAGCAACGCTCACAGGCGATCCCATCGCCATCGCCATCCATATGTACGGAATATCCGGGTTCATTGCTGTAGAGGGGGTCAAGGCCAAGCCTACGGACCTCATTGCACCCCGGAACTCATAGCCTAGCGGTAGGGCGGCAAGTGCAGCGGCGCGGGCGTCACTGCGAGCTTCGGCTTTTTCAAACGCCACAATCCCTGCGGCGATCATCACGCCAGCCGCAATGGCTATTCCTACGACCTTCGCCATGCTCATGCTGGCGATGGAAGTGGATGCCGGTGCCTGCCCTCCATGCCTATGCTGGTAATGTCGCTGCCTCCTCGGAATATGATCGTCGATATAGGTCAACGGATGCCTAATCTGCTGTTGGCTCGAAAGTTGTAAGTGATGAGCCCATCGCAAAATCCGCTTCTGGACGGCTTAGAAGATACCCTCTTGCATATATGACCTAGCTCAATAATATATCGGTATCTTATGAGCGAGTCGAAGGGGTGTTATGTCGAAGCTTGTTTATCTACGTTGCTCCACCGACAATCAGACCATCGACGCGCAACGGGCATCGCTACCGGGGCCTTTCGATAAAGAGTTTTTGGATGAAGGCGTCTCCGGCGCAATTCCAGCCGCCGACCGACCCGGATTTGCAGCGCTGCTCGCTTATGCCCGCGAGGGGGACGTGGTCCATATCGCAGCGATCGACAGGCTAGGTCGCGACGCGCTCGATATTCAATCCACCGTCCGAACCCTTATAGCGAAGGGCGTAACCGTCGAAGTCCTGGGACTTGGTGCAATCGGTAAGGGCGTTGGTGAACTGATCGTCGCCGTCCTCGCGCAGATTGCCGATATGGAGCGCAACCGGATAAGAGAGCGCTGCGATGCTGGGCGAGTAGCTGCTCGCGCTGCCCTTGCCGCAACCGGCAAGACCCATAGGGGTAAGGCCAGCCTTGGGCGACCAATGGCAAACGATGCGAAGGCTGTGGCCCTCTGGCGCGCCGAAAACAAAGCAAGCATCCAAGGGACGGCAACGCATTTCAACCTGTCGCCAGCAACGGTGAAGCGGTACTGCGCTGCTGCATAGACCTTCTTCGGATCGCAAAGGCTCATCGAAATTAGGGGCGGCGCTGAATGGCGCCGCCCCTACATTTCGTTATGGCCCCGGAAAACGGCCCGTTAACGACCCATTTCGAGACAAATTATTAGATCTTATTTTCTTTTCAATAATTGCCGTTAATTGTGTGGCGCTTGGAGAGCGCTGATATGAAAATGTCTAATAGCGACGACTGCCATATTTATCGCTTCGCCCATCCTGATGGCGGAAGACCGAAGTATTGGTGCTTGTCGCATAACTCTTCTGCTACGGCGCGGTTTGGTGGAAAGCTTGATCGCTGCGAAGGGGCTTACCGTACCATCTCTGAGATCCGGCGGTTTGCTTTGGACCCTAGCAGTTATCCGGGTGGGGTCGCTTTGTGGGGTGCTGTTGAACCAGTCTACGATTCCACTGGCGCCGCTGTTGATATGGGTGTTCACGTTCACGCGCGACGCGCACCCGGTGGAAAAAAAGAAATAGATAGAAACTATGACGCCGTGGAAGTCGTGGTTCGTAAGGATCTGCTTAGCGAAGAGGCAGTATTAATAACTAAAGAAACTGCAATTGCATTTTATATAAGCCGATTTCTAAAGCGAAAAATTGAGCATCTTTTTTGTGATAAGTGCGGCGAGCCGCATTTAGACTCTGATTGGTTTGCAGTAAAGCCCCACAAGAGGCATCTCTGTCATAGCTGCAATCAGATATTTGTTAGAGATGATAGGAGTGTTTCAAATCCCTTATCGGCAGTACAGTTTAAATTCGGTAATCCGGTCGAACGGCGCCCCCGCCGGGCGAAGAAATCTATCAGTATTGCTCAATCGGATTATCCAGGAGGATTGCAGATTTGGGCTTCTAATCCTGCATTACTTTGGACGTCGCGCCTATTTGAAGAGGAGGGGATACACGTTCATGGCTGGAAGGGACGGTTAAAAGGCAAGCCTGACTTAGATGACACTTTCGATTTGGTCGAGATTGATGGGTTGCGTTTGGACGAGGATCAATTGCGCCACTACATGGCTCAAAACACGTTGGCCTACCTTCGCAACAAGGTTCAGTCTGTGCGCTGCCCTGCATGCCATCGTGCGCAGTTTGATCGCGGCGACGCGGCATTTCGTCCGCGAAATGTGCGAACTTGTGACTGTGGGCAGACGTTTAGGGCGGAAGGTCGTCGCAAGTTGCTCGTTTCAAATCCTTTCGTTGACACTATTTCTGAGTTAAAGAAATTGCATCGATCAAAGCGAGCCGAGTGAGGGTAGATGAAGGGGTACATATATATCACAAGCACTGGGGCTGACCCTGCGCTGCGGAACAACCTGAATGATCCGATTTTTGGCGAAGATCCAAGCCTTGGGGCTTGTATGCCCAACATCCGACGTTTTGTAGAGCAAGGCGATTACATCTTTGTCGTTTCGGGTCGTACGTCGGGCGTTCAGCAATATGTGATAGGCGGTATGCAGGTTGGAGAGAAAATCTCCACTTTAGAAGCTTATACGAGATTTCCAAAAAATCGATTGCGGCTTGGCAATGATGGGCTGGTCAAAGGCAATATAATTGTCGATGCGGACGGATCGCAACACAAGCTTGATACGCATCCATCTGATACCTTTGAAAATAGAATAAAAAATTTTATTGTTGGAACTAACCCAGTTTCGCTGGAAAGTGCCAATGAAGTCGCGCTCGGAAGGAAGCAATCACTCAATAAGCTGAGTGATCTTTTTGGGAAGCAAGGTAACAGGCCGATTGATATATTTGGGCGTTGGTCCAAATTGGATTCTATGCAAGTCAATGATGTAGTTGGTTGGCTTGAAGGAATAAAATTAACTGCTGCTGGGTAGCCAAGATTGACTAATATTTCATCAGCCTTGAAATCAGTTGGCTTAAGCCCCGAGCAAATAGCTAGCCGATCTAAGCTGGCTGTAGAGCGCGTTCGCGTTTTATATTCTGGCGGGTCTGCTAAATTATCGGAAGTTCGAGCCTTGAGTGCTGGCCTTCGTTTGCCAGTTCGATATTTCTCGCCAAATATTTCTAAACGAAGCATTTCGCCTACGTCGATGCAATTCCGATCAACCAAGAGGTCAACGGTTGATTATAACCCTACCGTCGAACGAGTAACTGAATTCGTTGACGCCGCTTTGGCGATTTTACCTCCGAGAAGTAAGTTACCGGAAATATTACCCCAAAATGAATTCGAGCCGTCTGCTCACAGAGCCAAGTTGCTTGCAGAGCAATTTCGGATGAATTTTGGATTGGATAGCGCCTCACCGCTGGAAGATTTGTTTTCAAAAGTGGGGAGTATTGATGGCGTTATTATATCTTTGCTAAAAGATTCGCGTTTTGAAGGCGTTTCTTTGATTTCCGGGAACTATCTTTTCATATTTGTATCTCCTCGTTTTAAAGCAAGAATGCTTTTTACCTTAGCTCATGAATTAGGACATTGCATTGCCGGGCAGGTAAAAGAAGGGGAAGCATTAATTGAGGGTGCGTCTGAGATAGGTAACTATAAGAAATCGGGTCGTAATGAGCGCTTCGTCGATCTGATTGCTGGCAGCATTCTTGTCCCGGAAGAAGGAATTTTGCGATTTCTTGGATACGTACGATCGCAGTACGAAATTGATAGCGCTGCACCTCTCGGCGATATCGAGATTTTGCTACTCGCTAGATTTTTTGGTGTCAGTTTCGATGTGGCAGCAAAGCGTTGCGAAGATCTGGAGTTGTTGCCCAGCGGAGGGGCTTTTTCTCTCGCTGACGAGTTGCGCAAACGTCACGGATCGCCCGAGAAAAGAGCAAATGAGCTTGGTTTGCCGCCACGAGTGGATCCTGATTTTCAGTTCACCAGTCGCTGGCTAGCCGAGGCGATTATTGCAGCGCTTGATGAAGGATCTATCTCCGCAGGCTGGGCTGCTGATCGCTTAGGCATTTCAATATCTGAAATGATTGCAAGTCATCAAATGAGACGTTTGAAATGAATGTCTTATTGGATGCATGCTCGATCATTAACTTGAGTAACGCAAATTGCCTTGCGCTGGTTGCGTCATTATCGAACTACAGGCTGTCGGTATCGCCAGCAGTGGTTGGTGAATGTAATTCTGGCGCTGCGACAGAGATAATCGATCTTCATTCGCAAGGGCTCATAGACTTCATTGATGAAGATTTAGTCCCTCTTGATCGTTTCTTCGAGTTATCAGAAGAATTCTCCTTAGGCAGCGGAGAGACAGAATGCATGGCTCTCGCAGAGCTTGGGGACGAATTGATTTGCTGCGACGACAGGAAAGCAAGGCAATGCGCAGCCCACCTATTAGGCGATCATAGACTAATGGGAAGTCTTCGGCTTTTGAAGTTCGGAGTGGGGGAAGGATTATTTTCAGCCGAAGCAGCAGTTACTTTCTACGAAAGTATGATTTCTGCAGGTGGATTTTTGCCAGTTATCGATATCTCATATTTCACGGATCACTGACATTACAGACCATGTGACCGCTTAAATTCTTGCTTGTTTCTGATTTTTGTTCGCATCTCTTGGGTGTCGATGCGATTGAATTCGGTCGTTACTGCCCATTCAAGATCTATTGCCGTTTCGCCACATAGCGCAGCTAAGGTGACTAGAACGCCGCCGACCTCTTGCGAAGGCTCGCCCACAGGCCGACTGTAAACGTAATCAGATACGCGGGCAACGTCCGCCTTACCTACGCCGACGGCTTGAGCGAGTTCAACCGCTTCTTCTAAAAAACGAACGGTCCGCTCCCGGACATCGCCTGTCGCAGCGTTCCCAAAAACCTCATTCATCCAACCTGCGATTCGCGACTGGAAATGTTGAAAGGTCAACTCTTCAGCGGACCCTACCGGTATGACAACGGAGGAGTGAGATGAGAGCATAGAGGGGCCTTAATCTGATTCGAACTATCGAGCGAAAACGATAGCGCCTTTATGGGGCTGTGGGGATACCGGCAACCTCACCTGATGGCTTGCAGCATGTTTATGCTGAGCCTTTTGCTCGGTGTTATCCACAGGAAGTGTCGCTTCCGAATGCTACGTTATGCTGCTACGTCCGCATTAATTGCGACCGCCTAAATCGTTGATAAATCACAATATTAAGAGAATGGTCGGGGAGACAGGATTCGAACCTGCGACATCTTGCTCCCAAAGCAAGCGCGCTACCGGGCTGCGCCACTCCCCGACCTGGGGTTGTCGATGCTGCTGCCCGCGAAGGCAGCAACCGGCGAATGGTGGGCCCGGCAGGATTCGAACCCGCGACCTAGCCGTTATGAGCGGCCAGCTCTAACCGCTGAGCTACAGGCCCCCGTGCCGGACCCGGCCCCATCGACGATGGCCGGATGCCATGCCCGTTAGCTTGGCAATCGGCATGACGCAAGCGGGGTTCTACCCGTGTTGCACGCTCTTCATGATTTCATGCACACTTGTCGGCTTCACACCGCGCCGGGCGAGGTGGGTGAACAGGGTGCGCCACCAGTCGTAAAGACCGTCGAGGTCCGCTTCGCTGCGCACGTAAGGCGTGTGGCCGGTCGCCAGCGATGGGCTGTGGAAGGAGAAGACCAGCACCGGCAGCCCTTCGTCGATGGCGATGTCGACGCCGCGCAGGGCTTCTTCGGCGGTGATTCCCTCGGGCGTGAGGGGGATGCGTTCGAGCAGTCCCGTCCGCGCGAGGACGCCGCGCATCGTCGGTGCGCGCCACAAGTGCGGATAGATGACGTTGCCCACTTGCCGCAGTGGCCCCCAGTATACGGTGGTCAAGGGCAGCTCGAGAAGCTGGCGCGCTTCGTCGGTCCAGTAGGGGTGGAGCGGGTGCTCGCGGTAATTGGGGCCGCCGGTGCCGCTATAATCGAACCGCGCCCGCACCGAGGTGTCGACGGCGATGCCGCATTCCAGCAGGATTTCCGCCGTGCGCGGGCCAAGTCCGTAGCGTCCGGCGCGGTAGATGCGCGGGGGCGTGCCGAAGGCGCTTTCTATGCGGTCGCGCAAGGTGAGCAGCTTCTCGCGTTCCAGTTCGAACGGGAGGTTGCCTGCGTAGCTGTTGAGTTCGTTGACGTCCTCGACGAAGGGCGGGCTGACCCAGGGGTGAAGCTGCACGCCCACTTCGGCGCGCCCGGCGGAGACGGCATCGCCGATCGCTTCGGGGGCACAGGCCGAATCGGCGACCGGCCAGTCGATGAGGTAGGACGGGACGACGCCGAAACCCTCGCAGAACTGTTGGAACTTGCGGAGCGCCGGGACCGTGACGACGCTGTGCGCCTCGCGGTCGAGCGGGGCCGACCAGTCGAATTCTTCCTCGGTATCGACGGTGACGATGAAGCGCTGGCCGAATTCCGGGCGGAAGGTGGCATGGGCCTGCTTGCCGGGGGGCTGCAGAAGGTTCGGGGCTGGCAAGGAATTTTTTCCCTCTGCGGGTCGCATCCACACGGGATTACTGCGAAAAAGTTGCCGAAATGCTATCGTTTGCGTCCATGCCGGTCGATGCGGAGCCGGTCAAGGCAGGCAGCGACAGATGGAGGCTGTTTGCGATGCGCTGCAGCGCGCCGCCTGCAGCAGCGGCCTCTGCTGCAGCGAGGCGCAAGGTGAAGCCGATCCCGAACATGCCCGCCGCCAGCGACTGGCCACGCTCGCTGGCGACCGGATCGAAGAGGGCCTCGGGATCCCGCTCGGCAAGGATGGCGGGAAGCTGGACGGCCAGTTCGATGATCGCGCCCTGGGCGGCGGGTCGGCGGCTCCAGCGCAGTTCGAGCGTTTCGCCCGGCGCCGTCGATCCGGCGAGGGCGGCGAACAGGCGCCAGACCAGCCGTTCGACCTCCGGCCGGGCGATGCGCAGCGGCAGGGTGGTGGCGGACGGGTCGGCGAGCATCGAGAAGCCGCTGCCGCGCGGCTCGGTCCAGGCGCGCAGGCGCACGATGGTCTGCGCGAGGACGCGGGCGAGATCGCACTCGCCGTCTTCCAGCGGCATCGCGCCCGATTCGAGCTTCACCAGCCGGTCCAGTTCCTCGAACCCGGCGAGGATGTGCGCGCAGTCGCCGGCGATGGCGGCGGCCAGCGCGCGGTATTCGTGCGGGGCAGGGCCGTAAAGCTGCTGCTGGATGATCTCGGCGGCGACCTGAATCGCGTTGGCGGGGGTGCGCAACTCGTGCAGCACCTCGCGCATGCGGTCGGCCTCGGCATGCGGGGCTGTCGGCACGGCGGCGACCTCGACAGGCGTGGCAAGGCGGCGCAGGCGGCCGCAATATCCGGCGAAGCGGCCATGGTCGAACCGGGGGGCGGCGTCGACTTGCCAGAGCCCGCTCACGGCCGGGGCGCCGGTGACGACGATGCGGGCGGCGCGCAGCGGCAGGTGCTGCAGCATGGCCCGGGCGACCGGCTGCGCTTGCGGATCGTGCGTGCCGAGGGCAAGGCCGACCACCGAAGACGCGTAAGGGCCGTCAGCCCAGTCGATGCGACCTTCGACGCCGGTGGTGAAGTCGATGGCGGCGGCCAGGCGATGCGGGGCGGGCGCAGCGGTATCGCCGAGCGGCAGGCGCGGCGAATCGGCCTGCGCTTCGGGCGGTCCCTTGGCCTCGCGTGCCTTGCGGAATTCCTCGATGCGGCGAACGATCGCGCCGATCCCCGCGTCGCGTTGGCCAGGGGAGGGGCCGGAAGCAGGGTCGGCCGCGACCTTGTGCTGCAGGTCCTTGTGCTGCTGCGCCGCGCGGGCGCGCGCCCATTCGCTGAGCGACGTCGGCGGCGGCGGGTCGTCTGCCATGTCGAGCAGTTCGAGCACGTCATCCGACATGTCCTGGTCGATGGCGATGTCACCGGTGGGACGCTGGAAGCGGACCGGTATCTCGGGCAGCGGGTCTTCGGGGAGCGGGTCGGCGGGGCCTGCGGGAAGCCCGCGGTCGTGCACGCCAAGCTGTTCCAATAGCGCCTCGACGCGCGGCGACAGATCTCGGCGGTGGCGCAGGATGCCGCGCGCGCGCACCGGCAGGCGCGGGATCAGCGCGAGCCATGCGGCGTCGTCTAGATGAGCGGCTGCAATCCCGGCGCAGGCGACGTCGGGTTCGGCCTCGGCCAGCCAGGTCAACAGGCGCGGATTGGCCATCGGCTGCAGGGGCTGGCGCAGCAACCGCGCGCGATCCGCAGCGGGGATTTCGCGGCCGAGCTGGCCCAGCCGGGCATAGGCCGCCTCCACCATCTCGCCCGTCTCCTGCGAATCAGTCGCACGTCCGAGAATGTCGATGAGCTGCCTGAACTGGATCCGCGCGAGACTGTCCCCCGAGGACGGG
The DNA here is from genome assembly GCF_054589055.1 of Novosphingobium sp. 11B. NCBI lineage: Bacteria > Pseudomonadati > Pseudomonadota > Alphaproteobacteria > Sphingomonadales > Sphingomonadaceae > Novosphingobium > Novosphingobium sp. 11B. The sequence continues at coordinate 64,741 of NZ_BAAILP010000195.1, forward strand.
AGGCGCAGGACCGTGGCAAGGCGATCGTCGAAATGCATTCCATCTCCAGACGCGAAAGGCGCGCCTCGGGTTACGTGGCAGATTCGGTCCTATGCCCGCGTGATGTTTACCATAAGGAAAACACCGGGTCGCTTTTTCGTAGCAAAGTGCGTCGGGATCGAAAGAGCCGAGTTTCGGCCGTTGCAAAGCGGGACGATTACGCTATGGGCTAATAATATTACGGCGCGCTCGCATTTTCGATGTAGATGTTGCAACAAGGCGAAGCGAGAGGCGTGTGCCTGGGGAATTTGAATGATCAATCTCGATGAAATCGACCGTCGCCTGCTGGCGGAATTGCAGGCGGAAGGTCGCATCACCAATGTCGAACTCGCCCAGCGCGTGGGCCTGACCGCGCCGCCGTGCCTGCGCCGCGTGCGCAGCCTCGAGGAAGCGGGCGTGATCCAGGGCTATCATGCCGATCTCGACGCGTCGAAGCTGGGCTTCACGATCACCGTCTTCGCGCTGGTCAGCCTCAAGAGCCAGGCCGAGGAATCGCTGCGCGCCTTCGAGGACCACATGAAGGGCCTGCCCGAAGTGCGCGAGTGCCACATGCTCAACGGCGAGATCGACTTCATCCTGAAGATCGTCAGCCGCGATCTGCAGAGCTTCCAGGAATTCCTCACCAGCAAGCTGACGCCCGCGCCCAACGTGGACAGCGTCAAGACCTCGCTGACGATCCGCACCGCCAAGAGCATCCCGGGCGTTCCGCTGGGCTGAGGTTGGAGCGATGCGCGTGACGGGACGGTCGAAGCGTACGCCGCTGCTGGTAGCGGCGGTGGCGTTGCTGGTGGCGGCGAACGCCTGGTGGTTCTGGCCGCGCGGCGATGCGCAGAATACAGCGGCTTTCCAACTCGCCGACAGCAGCGACTACGGGCGAGGTTCAGTAGCGGCAGGCATCACGCGTGCGGACATTGACGCCGCGCCGTTCTATGACGCCGCTGCCGACCGCTGGTTGGTGCAGGGCAAGCCGATTGCCGATCTTCACGGGCATATGTTGCCAGCAGAACCGCGCGGCAAGCGTCCGGGTTTCGTCATCGCGGGATTGGCGCAGCAGGCGACCACCGAGGATGTGCGCAAGGCGCTCCTCAATCTTACCGGGCAGGGTATCTGCCTTGTTGCGCTGCCCGATGCGATCGATCCGCTGGGCGTGTCGGTGCACCGGATCGTTGCGGTTCGCGATGGCCGGGGGGAATTGCGTCACTGCAAGGGGTGACGTACCGAAGTCGCCTTCATAGCGCCCTCATCCCAGCGAAGGCTGGGACCGCTCTCGTCAGAGCGTGCGCTATCTGCAAGACCCCCGCAAAATCCGCGCTGCCCTGCCGATAGGGCGTAACATGGTCATAGCGGCCCCAGCCTTCGCTGGGATGACGATCGTGCTGCCGCTCAAAGCCCCGCGGCAGCCTCCAGCGCCAGCATGTAGCTCTGTGCGCCGAACCCGGCGATCGTGCCCTTCGCCGCCATGCCGACCCATGACGTGTGCCGGAAGTCCTCGCGCGTGTGCGGGTTGGACAGGTGGACCTCGATCACCGGCGCGGTGATAGAACGGATCGCGTCGAGCAGCGCCACCGATGTATGCGTATAGGCCCCGGCGTTCAGCAGCACCGCGTGGGCGCCCGCGTCCTCGGCCTCGTGCAGCCAGTCGACGAGGTCGCCTTCGTGGTTGGACTGGAAGAGCAGGACACTGATGCCCAGCGTCTTGCCGCGTTCTTCCAGCATCGCGCCGATGTCGTCGAGGGTCTGCGATCCGTAGATCGCCGGTTCGCGCTTGCCCAGCCGGTTGAGGTTGGGACCGTTGAGCACGTAGACCAGCTTTTCCGTCATGGACTTGAATACCTTCCGCCAAAGCAGCGCGAGTTGTGGGACGCGAGGTTTAGCGGGCCGGGCGCAGGGTGCAAGCTGGACGGCGGCGAAGTGTCATTCGACCTTGGCGTGTCATTCAACCTTGCCGATGCCGGGATCGGGCGCGGCGAGCGCGCTGCCGATGCTGGGCGCCGAGGGTGGCGGCGCTGCGGGCGGCGGCGGGGAATTGCCCGGTCCGTCGTCCTTTTTCGGGGCCTGTTCGATTGCGGGGGCATCGCCGCCGTAGAACGCCGCGAGCTTCGCCTCGCGCTCGGCCTTGGCGCGGGCCTTGGCTGCTGCGGCCGCGTCCTCGGCGGTGCTCTCGGTCGGGGCAGGTGCGGGAGGCTGGCTGCAGCCCGCCAGCGAAAAAAGCCCGGCAAGGCCAATCAAGGCTTTGCCGAGCGGACGGTGAAGGATGGAGCGCACGATCATGCGCGCAGGATAGCGCGAAAGCGTTAGCGTTTCGCTTACCGGTCGGAGCCCTTGGTCTTGCCCCACTGGCGCATCGCCGAGTAGCCGAGATAGCCGGTGCCGAAGAGCGCATAGAGCGGCTCCGGAATCCCCGCGAGGTAGCCGTTCATCCCGGCGCCGATGGCCTTGGCCAATCCCGGGTTGAACGCCGCGACCACGCCCATCGGCAAGGCCCAGAGGATCACGAGGTACATCACGTAGAGAAAGCTCGGCCGCGCGCGGCTGGTCCAGGGGTCGGCGCTGTTCGCCTCGGCGACGATGGCCGAAAGGCTGGCCTGCAGCATTTCGAGTTCCTGGGTGTTCTCGAGCTTCAGCAGTTCCAGCTTGGCCCGGTCGCGCGCCTCGGGGTCGGGGACGACCTTGTCGATGATGCGGGTAACGGGGCCGAGCAGCGAATCGAGGAGGGCCATGGCAGGATCCTTTGCGAAAGTGACCCGCTTTCAAATGACCATATCGGTTCGTGTAGGAAAATGAATTCTCGCGCGCGGCCGCTGGGTTAGCGCCGCTGCGCAGGCTGGCACATCGAACCGGCTTCTTTCGCCAGCGCGAAATCTCCGGCCCTGAGCGCCGCCTTGCGCGCATCCGCGCACTTGCCGTCAGCGATCAGCGCACCGACTTCCTCGCGCAGACCCTGTTCCTGACGAACCGCCTCGCGCTCCTCGTTCTTGTCGCGCAGGCGCTCGACTTCCTGAAAGCCCGAGTATCGCTGTTGGGCTGGATTGTCGCCCATGGTCCGGCTGGTCGTGCACGACGCGACATTGCCGAGGCGATAGCACGACGCGGTCTGCGCCATCGCAGGATAGGTCGCGAAGGTGGCCAGCCCGAAGGCAGCGACTGCAAGTGAGAGCTTCATGTTCACCCCGACATGTCAGACCATGGAAGGTGCCCGGGATGGCTGCGCAAGGCTATCTGGTCAAGTACGGGGAGCCGATGACGGCTAATGTCATGGCCCGATCATCGTCGCCGGAACGAAAAACGCCGTCTCCCGCATGAAGCAGGAGACGGCGTTTTTGATTGGTCGGGACGAGAGGATTCGAACCTCCGACCCCCACACCCCCAGTGTGATGCGCTACCAGGCTGCGCTACGTCCCGACCGGAGCGCGGCCTATAGGCAGGTCTTTCGGGATGCGCAAGCGCCTCCGGCATAGTTTTTCATCGCGTTGTCCACTCGCTTGAACGAAGGCGTGCGCGCCCTATCTGGCCCAGAGACAGTGGGGGAGGCGCGGGAAGCCCGCGTTGCCAGCGCTTCGCTTTATTGCTAACCGCCCGCATCCGCCTGCGCGCAGGCTGCGGATCATACCGTCATGCGCGTCAGGCCCGGTCGGCACACGATTCGCCGTCCGACACGCGACACGAGAAGGCCCATCATTTCCATGCAGACCTCGATCCTCGCCCAGCTTGCCGCAGCCGCCCCCGCCGGTGCGCCGCCGGCCTGGATGACTTACCTGCCGTTCGTGGCGATGGCCGCGATCTTCTGGTTCCTCATCCTGCGCCCGCAGATGAAGCAGCAGAAGGAGCAGAAGAACAAGCTCGCGGCGCTCAAGAAGGGTGACGAGGTGCTGACCGGTGGCGGCCTGATCGGCAAGATCGTCAAGGTCGACGACAACTACGCCGAAATCGAACTGGCGCAGGGCGTGAAGGTCAAGGCGCTCAAGTCCACGATCGTCGACGTGATCCCACCCGCAGGCTCGAAGCCCGCGAACGACTGAACCGACCGGACGCTCCTTTGGGAAAGCGATTAGGCGATGCTTGAATTCTCGATCTTCAAGAAGGTCTGGTACTGGGGGATAGCGGCGGTGCTCTGCCTGCTGTCCGTACCCACGCTGCTGACCTTCACCAATATCCACCTGCCCGCAGGCGTGCCCGCGCCCAAGGTCAACCTCGGCCTCGATCTTGCGGGCGGCTCGCGCCTGCTGCTGGAAGCCGACCGCAATCAAGTCGTCCAGCAACGCCTGCAGGGCATGGAGGAATCGGTCCGCACCAAGCTGGGCGCGGCCGAGCCCGCCATCGGCATCGGCGACGTATCGAGCCGGGGCGGCCGCCTGACCTTCACCGTGCGCGACACGTCGCAGGTGGACGCCGCGCGCGAGGCACTGCTGCCGCTGACCAATGGTGCGGGCCTGACCGGCCAGCGCGACTGGGACATCTCGGTCGTCAACGGCAACCAGTTCGTGCTGGCGCCGACTTCGGCGGGCATCGACCTCGAAGTCAGCAATGCGATGGAAACCGCCGTCGAGGTCGTCCGCAAGCGTATCGACGCGCTGGGCACCAAGGAGCCGGACATCCGCCGCCTCGGCGGCACCCGCATCGACGTGCAGGTGCCCGGTCTGCAGGATCCGGCAGCGCTCAAGGCGCTGCTCGGCCAGACCGCCAAGCTCGAATTCAAGATGGTGGACGAGACCGCATCGTCCGCCGACCTCGCACAGGGCATCGCGCCTCCGGGCGACGAGATCGCGCCTTATGCAGAGGGCATGGCTGAAGGGCCGAGCCCGGTCATCGCGGTCAAGCGCCTCGGCGGCATCACCGGCGACCAGCTGACGAACGCCAAGCAGGGCTTCGACCAGCAGAACAACCGCGCGGTGGTGAACATCACCTTCAACCAGCAGGGCGGCGAGAAGTTCGCGGCGCTGACCAGCGCCAACGTCGGCAAGCGCTTCGCCATCATCCTCGACGGCAAGGTGCTCTCGGCGCCCTCGATCAACGAGGCGATCCTGGGCGGCAGCGCGCAGATCTCGGGCAGCTTCACCACGAAGTCGGCCACTCAGCTGGCGATCGCGCTGCGTTCGGGCGCACTGCCGGTGGACCTCAAGGTCGTCGAGGAACGCACCGTCGGTCCCGATCTCGGCGCCGAGGCGATCCACAAGGGCGCCGTCGCGATGGGCGTCGGCACGCTGGCGCTCGTGCTCTTCATCATCCTGACTTACGGCCGCTTCGGCATCTATGCCTGCATCTGCGCCCTTGCGATCAACATCCTGATGATTCTGGGCGTGATGGCGGTGTTCGGCACCACGCTGACGCTGCCGGGCATCGCCGGCTTCGTGCTGACGCTGGGCGCGGCGGTGGACGCCAACGTGCTCATCAACGAACGCATCCGCGAGGAACGGTCCAAGGGCCGCCGCGTGGTCCAGTCGGTGGAACTGGGCTACAAGGAAGCGAGCCGCGCGATCTTCGACGCCAACATCACCAACTCGATCGCGGCGCTGCTGATGTTCGCGTTCGGCTCGGGTCCGGTGCGCGGCTTCGCGGTCGTGCTGATGATCGGTATCGTCACCTCGGTATTCACTGCCGTGACCCTGACCCGCATGTGGGTTGCCGGATGGCTGCGCAAGGCGCGCCCTTCGGACCTCAACCTGTAAGCGCGGAGAGAGACAATGAAGCTCCTCAAGCTCATTCCCGACAACACCAACATCCACTTCCTCAAGTGGCAGTGGCCGTTCTTCATCAGCAACATCGTGCTGATGGTCGCCTCGGTGGTGCTGCTGTTCACCCATGGGTTGAATCTGGGCGTCGACTTCGTCGGCGGCCAGATGATCCGCGTGACCTTCGAGCGCAGCGCGGTCGCGCCGGTGGACGCGCTGACCAAGACCGTCGACAAGCTCGGCTACGGCGAGCCGGTCGTGCAGAACTTCGGCAAGCCCAACGAAGTCTCGCTGCGCATGCGCCTGCCCGAGGGCACCGAAGCGCAGCCGCAGTTGGCCGACGCGATGGCGCAGAAGATCACCACCACGGTCAAGCAGGCATTCCCGGATGCGCGCATCGACGGCGTCGATTCGGTCTCGGGCAAGGTCTCGGGCGAACTGCTCAAGACCGGCGTGCTGGCGCTGAGCCTGGCGATGCTGTGCATCTCGATCTACATCTGGGTGCGTTTCGAATGGCAGTTCGCCGCAGGGGCCTTGTTCGCGCTGATCCAGGACATTCTGCTGACCGTGGGCATGTTCTCGCTGACGCAGATGGAGTTCGACCTCAACATCGTCGCCGCCCTGCTGACGCTGCTGGGCTACTCGCTGAACGACAAGATCGTGGTCTACGACCGCATCCGTGAGAACCTCAAGAAGCACCGCCGCATGCCGATGGCCGAACTGCTCGACCTTTCGGTGAACGAGACGCTGTCGCGCACGGTCGTGACCTCGCTGTCGATCCTGATCATGCTGGTGGCGCTGCTGCTGCTGGGTCCGGACGTGATCTTCGGCTTCACCGCCGCGATCACGCTGGGCATCTTCATCGGTACGTACAGCTCGATCTTCATGTCCGCGCCGATCCTGATCTGGCTGGGCGTGAAGTCGGACAGCTTCGTGCAGACCGAGTCAGCGATCGACCGTCAGGAGCGTCTGGCCCGCGAGCGCGGTCAGCCGCAGCCCTGATCTTCCTCGGCGGCTAGAGAAAAAGGCCCGTCCCGCGCGATGCGGGGCGGGCCTTTTCGTTGGCGCGCGCTATAGCGGCTCAGGTTTGGAGAATACGATGAGCAATCCGTCGAAGGCGTGGGACGCCCCGCAAGTGCGCAAATGGCTGGAGCGCCGGTTCGAAGCGGCAAAGCTCGACCAGGCGGATGCCGACAGGCGCGGCTACGAGGCGCAGGACGACTACGACAAGGCGGCGGCCGAGGAATGGGTCTGCCGGACGCTGAAGGCGGCGGACTGCGTGGACGACCAGACCGCCTTCGCCGCGCGGATCAAGGAACTGATCGCTGAGGACGAATACCGGGTGACGGGCATCTATGACGATGCGCGCTTCCAGCGGAACGTCCGCGGCCAGCTACGCAAGCTGGCCAAGATGACCAAGGCGAACGAAGGGTTCGAAAAGACGCTGCGATATCAGTGAGCGCGGCGCGGCGGGCGATCAGGCTTTCGTCAAAGCCTTGGCCACGCTCACGAACTCCGCGACCGACAGCGTTTCGGCCCGGCGCTGGGCGTCGATACCGAGGGCTTCCAGCGCATCCAGTGCGCCGGGCACGCCCTTGAGGCTCTGGCGCAGCATCTTGCGGCGCTGGCCGAAGGCGCCCTCGGTCACGCGCTCCAGCACGCGCATGGAAACGCCCTCGGGCGCTTCGCGGGGCACGACGTGGACGATCGCCGACATGACCTTGGGCGGCGGGGTGAAGGCGCTGCGGTGGACCTTCATCGCCAGCTTCGCCTTCGAGCGCCACTGCGCCAGCACCGCAAGGCGGCCATAGGCGGAAGTATCCGGCTCGGCGACGATGCGGCGGGCGACTTCCTCCTGGAACATCAGCGTCAGCGAGGCCCACTGCGGCGGCCATGCCTCTCCCGATAGCCAGCCGGTGAACAGCGCCGTGCCGACGTTGTAGGGCAGGTTGGAGAGGATGTGATACTCGCCCGCGAACAGCGTCTTCGGATCGATCTTGAGCGCGTCGCCCTCGATGACCTTGAGCTTGCCGGGGAATGCCTCCGCCAGTTCGGCGAGGGCGGGCAGGCAGCGGCGGTCCATCTCAATCGCGGTGACGTTGGCGCCCGCACGCAGCAGGGCGCGGGTCAGGCCGCCGGGGCCGGGGCCGACTTCGAGCACGTCCTTGCCGTCCAGCGATCCGGGAATCGCGGCGATGCGGTCGAGCAGTTGCTCATCGAACAGGAAGTTCTGGCCGAGCGCCTTGGAGGCCGAAAGGCCGTGGCGGGCGATAACTTCGCGTAAGGGGGGGAGGGTGGTCATTGCGTAAGTGCCCACCCCGTCCGGCTAGGCGGTAAACCGCCAAGCCTACCGGCCCTCCCGCAAGCGGGAGGGCTGAACGGTGCTGCTCCCCTCCCGCTTGCGGAAGGGGCGGGGGGTGGGCCTACTAGTGGATTCGTCTTCATGCGGCCCTCCGCGCGGCGCATTCGCCGGCCATGCGGATCGCGGCGATCATCGCGCCGGCGCTCGCCATGCCCTTGCCGGCGATGGCGAAGGCGGTGCCGTGGTCGGGCGAGGTGCGCACGATCGGCAGGCCGAGTGTCACGTTCACGCCCTGATCGAAGTCGAGCGTCTTGATCGGGATCAGCGCCTGATCGTGGTACATGCATAGCGCCACGTCGTAGCCCTCGCGCGCGTGGGCGGCGAACAGGGCGTCGGCGGGATGCGGGCCGGTGACGGCCAGCCCCTCGGCCTGCAGGGCGGCGATGGCGGGGATGATGACGTCGCGGTCCTCGGTGCCCATGCGGCCGTCCTCGCCCGCGTGGGGGTTGAGGCCGGTGATCGCGATGCGCGCCGATGGCAGGCCGAAATCGCGGGCGAGGGCGCGGGCGACGATGCGGGCCTTGCTCTCGATGAGGTCGCGGGTGACGAGGCCCGGCACTGCCGCCAGTGCTTCGTGGACGGTCAGCGGCACGGTGCGCAAGGACGGCCCGGCGAGCATCATCACGGCTGCCTCGTGGGGCAAGCCGCAGGCGTCGGCGAGGAATTCGGTCTGCCCGGGCTGGGTGAAGCCGACTGCGGCCAGTTTCGACTTGGCGATCGGGCCGGTGACCACGCCGCCCGCCTCGCCCGACATCGCGAGCGCGGTGGCCGTGGTCAGCGAGTGCAGGGCGAGCGCCGCGCCTTCGATGGTCGGTTCGCCGAATGCCGGGGCACAGTCCTCGGCGCCCAGCACGGGCAGGGCCGAGCCGAATACGCTTGCCGCTTCACTGGCTGCGGAGATCGACGCGACAGGCAGGTCGATCCCGCGCGTCGCCGCTGCTGCACGTAGAACAGCCGCGCCGCCTACGACGAAGAACGGCGCGAGGGCCATTTCCCTGCGCCGCACCCAGCTTTCGGCAATCACTTCGGGGGCGATCCCGGCGGGATCGCCCAAAGACACGGCGAGTGGAGCCGTCATATTCCGATCAGTTGTATTCGATGACGGCATCACGGCGCAGGTCGCGCAGGTAGGTCTGCGCGCGCTTGTTGACGCGGTCGTCCTCGAGCTGGGCCTGAAGCTGTTCGAAGCTCGGGCCGCTCTCGGTCTGCGGGTCGTCGCGGCCGCACAGCATGAGGATGCGCACGCCGTCTTCGAGCGAGCCGAACGGCGGCAGTGTTTCGCCGGGCGAAAGCTGCAGGATCGAGTTCTGGATCTGCGCCGGAAGGTCGCGCGCCTTGACCTGGTCGTTGGTGACGACTTGCGCGCCGAGACCCTTGGCCACGCCATCGACGTCGCCGCAGCCCTTGGCCGCCTTCATCGCGGTCTGGAACGCCTCGGCGCGCTTGCCGGCCTCGGCCTCGCTCACGCCCTTGGGGAAGGGCAGCGAGATCTGCTTCAGCGCGAGAACCGCGTCGCGCGGATCGGCGGTGAGGACCTGGCGCTTGTCGATCAGGTAAAGGATGTCGAAACCGCCGGGCACCTCGATCGGGCCGACCAGCTGGCCGGATTCCATGTCGCGGGCGACGGCCTGCAGTTCGGTGGGCAACTGCGCAAGGCGCACCCAGCCCAGGTCGCCGCCGACCGAGGCAGTGCTCGCCTGCGAATACTGGCGGGCATAGGCGACGAAGCTGCCGCCACCCTTGAGCTGCTGCACGATCTGCGAGGCGTTCTGGTAGACCTGATCGCGCGCCTCGGGCGAGGCGGCGAGGTAGATTTCACCGAGGCGGTACTCGTCGGTGCCCTTGGCGGCCTTGAGGCGGGCCAGCACGTCGTTCACTTCGTCGTCGGAAACGTTGATGAAGGGCTGGACGTTGCGCTGGAGCAGGCGCTGCCACGAAAGCTCGCCGCGAATCTGGCGCTTGAGCGAGTCCGCCGAGGAACCGACGCGCTTGAGGTAAGCGTCCATGGCGGAGGTGTTCTGGCCGAAGTTCTGCTGCGCGACGCGGGCGTAGGACTGGTTGATCTCGGCCTCGTCTACCGAGACGTCGGCGGCCTTGGCCTCCTGGATCTGCAGCGTCTCATCGATGAGGTTGCGCAGGACCTGCAGGCGCAGGCGCTTGAGTTCTTCCTCGTCGATCTTGCCCTGGTTGGCCGCGACGATGAGGGCAAGGCGCTGGTCGACGTCGGTGCCGGTGATGACGTCGCCATTCACGACCGCAGTGGCGCGGCGCATGTTCGGGTTGTCGTTGCCGAAAATCTTCACATCGTCGGGGATCGAAATCTCGCCCTGCGGAGCGGATTGAGCATGAACGGTCAGCGCGGAAGACATCGCAGCGAGGCCGCCGACGCAAAGGAGGGCGCGCTTGAGGAACTTGCGGTTAACTGCTTGCACCGTTGTATCAATCCCGTTTTCGACCGACCCGTGGGGCCGGTGCATCAACGGCGGGAAGTCCCGAAGCCGGGAATTGCCGCCGCATTTATCCAAGTCACACCTGCCGGGAGGCGGCTTAACTGAAAATGAGCACACCCGATAGCGGCTTTGCCGGAATGTGCCAATCTTTGCTCGTGCGTATCGGGCGAAGGCGAACCTAGATGCCGCCGCCTATGTTCTTCAGCGCGAAGCCCAGCTGGAACGAGTCGCCGCGCTTCACGTCGCCGAGCGCCACGTAATCGCGGCGCCAGGTCAGCGAAATCTGGACGCAGTCGTCTTCGTAGGCCGCGCCGAAGCGCGTGCGCAGCGGCTGGAAACCGTTGGAGCCGTATTGCAGGTTGTCCTTGCGGCTGGTCATGTTGACGACGGCCGAGCCGAACATCGACCAGTAGCGGGCAAACGCGATACGCCCTGCAGCGCGCAGTTCCTCCCTGTCCTGCAAGTCTTCGACGCTGTTGACGATGTTGCGATTGAGGCGGGTGTAACCCAGTTCGAGGTAGCTCTGGGTATTGCCGATCACCGCATCGAATTCGTTGCGGCGCACGGCCATCGTGTCCTTGTCCAGCCTGAAGCGGTGGATAAAGTTCAGGAAGTCCCGGTAACGGATTTCGGTGCGGCCGACGATGTCGGAGGTCTTGTTCGACAGACCGGTGCCATCGGGCAGAACGGTGTTCTGGTTGCTCAGGCGCACCGACTGGCCCACCGTGGTCTTGATCTTCCAGCGCGGCCGCTCGAACTGCCAGTCGAAGCCGTAGGTGAAGCGCACGCCGTCCTCGACCCGGTCGTAGCCCGGGAAGCGGTTGAGAGCGAAGAGGTTGCCGGTGTCGAGATCGACCGCGCGCGAATCCTCGTTAGGGATCGCGAGGTTCCGGAAGTGGGGCGAGGCGACCAACTGGACGCGCGGGGTCAGCACCTGCGTGCCGCCGAATGCCTGCCCTACCAGCGGCCACTTTACATCCACCGCCGCCGTCGCGATGCCGCGCTCCTGCCAGCCGGCGAGCCCGCGATACAGGTCTTCCGTGGTCAGGGCGTTGTCGGAGGAGTGGTAGACGTCACCGCGCACGAGCCCGGTAACGGTGATTTCCTGGCCCATGCGGGTCAGCTGGCGCAGCGACCATTGCGCACTGGCGAAGGCACGCTGGGTGTCCTGCCCGTCGGTCCGGCTGATGTTGAGCGAATTGGCCTGAATCTCGAATTTGCCGCCGAGGAGCGGGTCGTCGATGCGGCGGCGATAATCGATCATCGGCAGCGCCACCGGGATCAGGCCCTGCTGGCGGCTGGCTACCAGGGTCTGCGTGGCGTAGCCCGCGATCGAGAAGTAGCTGTCCTGGTCGATCCGCTCCACTTCGACCATCGAGCGCAGGCGGTCGTCGCGGTTGTTGTCGTAGCGGCGCAGGAAGGTGCGGTCGGTCGCGCGCCGGATCGAGGCGGTGACGCTCCAGTTGTCGTCTAGCTGGAACTTGCCGTTGGCGAAGATGTAGCCGCGGAACGAACGGTTTCCGCTGGTGATCTCCTCACCCGTGCCGCTGTAGATCGGGATGCTGCTGCTGGCGGTGGCGAGGCCGGTGATCTGGTAGGCGCCCTTGTCGGTCAGCGCGCGGTACTGCAGCGATGCCATCGGCGCGGCCTTGGTGAAGGCCGAGATCGTGCCGGTGAGGTCGCGGTTCTCCGCGAGCTTCCAGTAGTACGACTGCGCGATCTCGATGCCGTTCGATGGGCTCGACTTGAGGTCGGGCATCAGGAAGCCGGAGACGGCGTGGCCGTCGGTGCTGATCGTCAGGCCGAACAACGGCAGTTGCACCGCGCTGAACAGCTCGATCCGGGCGTCCTTGAAGCGCACGCGCTTCTGCGTGTCGGAATAGATGACCTGTTTGGCGACGATGCGCCAGCTGGGCTTCTTGGGGCAGCCGTCATCGTCGGTGACGTCGCAGCCGGTGTAGGCCGCCTTGTGGAGAATGACGTCGCCGTTGGCGATCCGCTCGCCCTTGAGCGCGGCGAGGCGGCCGCCTTCGCGCATGACGAGGAGCAGGTTCTCCATCATGCCGGTCTTGAGTTCGTCGGTCAGCTCGACTTGTCCGGTATAGAGCTGGTTGCCGTCCTGATCGACCATGCGGACATTGCCGTCGGCAAGGATCTTGCCGCTCTGGCGGTTCCAGGTGACCTTGTCGGCGCGGACCGACTGGACCTGTCCCTGGGGATCACGGCGGCGCAGGACGACGTTGCCGGTCGCGGTGACGACTTCGCTGTTCTGCTCGTACTGGACGTCGTCGGCCTCGAAGGCGACGGGCTCGGTCTCGCCGGTGGACACCGGCGGGGCGGCGGGCGCGCCGGCGATCGGGCCGGTATCAACGGGGCGGGCCACGTCCTGCGCAAAAGCGGCGTGGGGCGCGCAAAGCGTCGCGATTCCGAGGGCGAGCGCGTGCAGCGAAAGCGGACGCAAGCGGCGGAACGGGGCTTGCAGCGAAGTCTGCACGGCTGGGAGCATGGGTTGCCTATCGCATCGCCTGTGCCTAACTGCAATCCAGTCATGCGGTGAAGCGCACAAGATCGGCGTTTCACCGGGGAAATCCAGGAGAATCCATGAAGATCCAGTTCCTTGGCGCGGCGGATGAGTCGGCTTCAGGCGTCATCGCGCGTCTCGTCAATCAGGACGCCGTGCCTGCAGACCTCGAAGCGGTGCTGGCGGAAGGCGCGAAGCGTGCGCGTTTCACGGGCAAGGCGGGCCAGGTCTTCGAAGGTTTCGTCGAGCGCAGCGGTAAAGCCGTGCGCCTGGCGCTGGCGGGAATCGGCGAGGCTTCGGCGAAAGACCGCAAGGCTGCGGTGGAAAAAGCCGGCGCGGCTGTCGTCGCCAAGTACCTCACCAGCGGCGAGACCGCGCTTACGCTCGACGTCACCGGCGCGGGTCTCTCGGCGGAGGAAGCGGCAGGGGCACTGCTCGGCGCGCAGCTGCGTTCGTGGCGCCATGACGTCTATCGCACCAAGCTGGCCGCCGATGCGAAGCCGAGCCTCGCCGAAGTCTCGCTCGTCGGCGCGCCCGAAGGCACCGAGGCGGTTTGGGAGATCGAGCAGGCGATCGCGCAGGGCGTTTCCTTCACCCGCGAACTCGTCACCGAGCCCGCGAACGTGATCTATCCCGAGAGCTTCGTGGAGCGCTGCAAGGCGCGCATGGAGGGCTCTGGCCTCAAGATTCGCGTGCTCGACGACAAGGAGATGGCGGCGCTCGGCATGGGCTCGCTGCTCGGTGTTGCGCAAGGTTCGGTTCGGCCTGCGCGCCTGCTGGTTATGGAGTGGCTGGGCGGCGAAGAGGGTGCGAAGCCAGTCGCCTTCGTCGGCAAGGGCGTGACTTTCGACACCGGCGGCATCAGCCTCAAGCCGCCCGCAGGCATGGAAGACATGAAGTGGGACATGGGCGGCGCCGGTGCGGTGGCCGGCACCATGCTCGCCCTCGCGCTGCGCAAGGCGAAGGCCAACGTCATCGGCGTGTGCGGCCTTGTCGAGAACATGCCTGACGGCAATGCCCAGCGCCCGGGCGACGTGGTGACCTCCATGTCGGGCCAGACCATCGAGGTCATCAACACCGACGCCGAAGGCCGCCTCGTCCTGTGCGACGCACTGACCTGGGTTCAGCGCGAATATGCGCCCGCCAAGGTGATCGACCTCGCGACCCTGACCGGCGCGATCATCCTCAGCCTCTCGCACGAATATGCGGGCCTGTTCTCGAACAACGACGGTCTTGCGGCCGAGTTGAACACGGCGGGCGATGCCTCCGGCGATCGCCTGTGGCGCATGCCGATGGGGCCGGCATACGACAAGATGATCGACAGCCCGATCGCCGACATGAAGAACGTCGGCCCCCGCTTCGGCGGCTCGATCACGGCGGCGCAGTTCCTGTTGCGCTTCATCGAGAACGACACCCCCTGGGCGCATCTCGACATCGCGGGCACGGTGTGGACCGACAAGCCCGGCGCTACCTGGGACAAGGGCGCGACCGGCTTCGGCGTGCGCCTGCTCGATCGCTTCGTGCGCGACACGATCGAAGCCTGAGCCAGAAAAGGACGCGGTTGAGTGCAGGTCATGTTCTATGAACTCAGCCGCGACCCGGCCCATGCGGTCGTGCCGTTGCTGGCCCGGCGCATCGTCGAGGGCGGGGGGCGCGTGCTCGTGGTCTCCGCCGACGAGCAGCAGCGCGGCCGGATCTCGGCGGCGCTGTGGTCGCACCGGCCGGACGGCTTCCTCGCCAACGGCCAGATGGGCGAGGGCGGCGAGGAGCGTCAGCCGATCCTCCTGTCCGACATTCCCGACCCGGTGAACGGCGCCCGTTTCCTCGTCATCGCCGACGGCGTGTGGTGTGAGGGCGAGGAGCCGTTCGAGCGCACGTTCTACCTCTTCGACGACGAGACCAAACCGCAGGCCCGCGAGGTCTGGCGTGACTTGCGCGGGCGCGAAGGGGTTAAGAAGGAATACTGGGCGCAGGAAGACGGCCGCTGGGCCAAGAAGGCGGAAGAGTAAGACCAAGGCGTCAGGCCCACCCCTGGCCCCTCCCGCAAGCGGGAGGGGAGAAGAAGGCGCGATCGCCCGCCCGCTTGCGGGAGGGCCGGAAGGCTTGGCGATTTATCGCCTAGCCGTACGGGGTGGGCCTCGAACCGGGCCGCAATGCCCACCTTGCGGACAACCCCATTCCCGGCTAGGGGCGCGCCCAACAATAACGCCCTTGTCCAAGGAATAGTCCCATGGCGGTTACCCGCACCTTTTCGATCATCAAGCCCGACGCCACCCGCCGCAACCTGACCGGCGCCGTCACCAAGATGCTCGAGGAAGCCGGCCTGCGCGTCGTCGCCTCCAAGCGCATCCAGATGTCGAAGGAACAGGCTGAGGGCTTCTACGCCGTCCACGCCGAGCGTCCGTTCTTCAACGACCTGGTTTCGTTCATGATTTCCGGCCCCGTCGTCGTCCAGGTGCTCGAAGGCGAAGACGCCGTGAAGCGCAACCGTGACATCATGGGCGCCACCAACCCCGAGAACGCCGACGCCGGCACCATCCGCAAGGAACTGGCCGAATCGATCGAAGCCAACTCGGTCCACGGTTCGGATTCGGAAGAGAACGCGGCGATCGAGATCGCCTACTTCTTCAAGCCGGAAGAGATCGTCGGCTGAAGCTGACGGTTAAATCTTCGTAATTCGGGAGAGGGTCGCCGGTTTCGGCGGCCTTTTTCTTTTGGCGCTTGTGGAATGGGGGCTTAGTCTAAGGTTAATTCTTTATATCGGAAACTTTGATGGCCAAGACGATCCTCATTGCGGCATCCCTGTCGTTCTGCGCAGCGGTGCTGATGTCGCATGCAGCCAATACCGATCCCGCGAAAGCAGGCACGGGAATCGAGGCACGGGCGGCGACACCTCATCGCTGACCGCCTATCCATCGGCACGGCGCTGCGCGCGCGCCGAGTTTCGATTTGATGCATCGCGGCTCACTGCTGTACGCTTGCAGCAGAGGAGAACCGTGATGCAGGGAATGGGTGAGGGGGGTGAAACCTGCCCCTTCGAATTCAATTTCGACGAAAAGACCTTCAAGGTTGGCGACACGGTCAGCTTCCGCGTCAACGGCAGCCTCGAAGGCTTCCCTTTCGCGGGCACGCTGACGGAAGTGCACGAGGAGTACGTCCTCATCGCCGGAGACCCGCAGGACCCCGAAAAGCGCTATCGTGGCACGCGCGAGAGCAGGCCGCAGGTCGATTACACCGAAATCTGACTCGGCCGCGTAGGTTCACGGAGGGGCGGAGCAAGCCTCTGTTTACCATCGAGGGCGAGGATCGCTCATGCGGGGCGGCCTGAGGAGACCGCATGACGTTGAAGCAAATCGCATGGATTGCCGGCCTGCTCATGGCATCGTGGCCGCCGGCCGTCTGTCATGCGCAGGATGCACGCGGGGGCGTCACCATCGCCGCAACTGGCGGCTCGCTCGGCATCGGCCCCGAAGTGGGGCTTCGGCTTTCCGAGATCGTCGGAGTCCGGGCTTCCGCGACTTTCCTTGGCCTCGGGCACAATGTCGATGTCGATGACATCAATTACCATGGCGACCTCAAGCTGCGCTCATGGGGCGCGAATGCGGACCTCTATCCCTTCCGCAATGGCTTTCGGCTTTCGGCGGGATTCCGTGTCAGCAGCAACCGCATCGACCTTGTCGCCACCCCGAGCGAGGCGGTGACGGTCGGCCAGCGGGTCTACACGCCCGAAGAGATCGGCACCATCGAGGGCAAGGTCCGCGCCCGACGGTTCGCGCCGACGTTCACTGTCGGCTTTGCAAGGAACCGTGAGCGGGGCTTTGCGTGGAGCCTCGATGCAGGCGTGATGCTCCACGGCAGGCCCCGGACCGAAGACGTCGTCGCCACGGGTGAATTGGCGAGCAACCCGTTATTCCAGGAAGATCTCGCCCGCGAACGCGGCGAAATCGAGAACGAGGTGGACAACTACAAGGTCTACCCGATCGTCCAGCTTTCGGTGGGCTATACCTTTTAGAACTGTCCGGCCGCATCCATCAGCGCGGTGAGCCGCTTGGGCGCCACTGCCCGCCACGACAGCCAGAGCCAGTCGGCGATCGCCTCCCAGTCGGTGTCGCCGCGATCGAGGCGAATGCCGAGCCAGCCGTCGCCGAAGTAGGCGGGGCGGAAGTATAGGTCGTCGTCTTGCTCGATCAGCATCGCCTGTTCGTCGGCGCCGCTGATCTTGATCAGCAGCGCGACGCGGCCGTCCCCGTGATGGTCGGCGCTGAAGTAGGCGAACTTCTTGCCCTTTATCACGCCGAAGCAGGCCATGCCGTGGCTGACCGTCTCATCGCTCTCGGGCAAGGCGAGGGCGCGTTCGCGCACTTGCTCGAGCAGCCATTCGGGCCGCGTCTCGCGCGTCACGAGGTCGGCGAGGCAGCGCGAGTAGAGCTGGTGCTCGGCAATCAATACGCGCGCGGCGAGCGTGTCGGCAGTATCTCCTGGCAGGATCGCAACCGGGGTCTGGCCGAGGATCGGGCCGTCGTCGAGCTGCGCGGTGACGAGGTGGACGGTAACGCCGCCGTGGCTGTCGCCTGCCTCGATCGCGCGGTCATGGGTGTGCAGGCCGGTGTACTTGGGCAGCAGCGAGGGATGGATATTGACCATCCGGCCTTCCCAGCTGCCCACGAATTCCGGCGTCAGGATGCGCATATAGCCCGCCAGCGCGACCCACTGCGCGCCGCTGGCGCGAATCGCCGCGTCCATCCCCGCGTCGTGTTCGGGCCGCTTCATGCCCTTGTGACTGAGCGCGAAGGTCTTCACGCCTTCCGCTTCGGCGAGCCGCAGTCCCTTGGCCTCGGGATCGTTGGCGGCGACCAGCACGATCTCGTAAGGACAGTCGGCCGCGCGGCTCGCATAGAGCAGGGCGGCCATGTTGGTGCCGCTTCCGGAAATTAGTACGGCGACTTTCTGGCGGGTCATTGCGTAATCCCGAACCGTCATCCTGAACTTGTTTCAGGATCCATTGCGCCTCCCGGCATGACCGGGATGTGGCGCACGATGGACCCTGAAACAAGTTCACGGTGACGCAGCGCGTGAGGAGGCGTGGCCTCGATCAACCGATGTGAACGGCTTCCCACGGCTCGCGCGCGGACCACGCCTCGGCCGATCCTGCCACGGTGCAGCCCTTTTCGCCCGGCTCGATCGTGCCGATGGTGAAGACGGTCTCGCCCACGGCTTCCAGTTCCGCCTTGAGCGCTTTGGCTTCGTCAGCCGCGACGGCCATTACCATGCCGACGCCGCAGTTGAAGGTGCGCGCCATCTCGCCCGGCTCGATGTTGCCCTGCGCCTGCAGGAACGCCATCAGGCGCGGCTGCGGCCAGGCATCGGCGTCGATGCGGGCGTGGAGGCCCTTGGGCAGCACGCGCGGGATGTTCTCGAGAAGGCCACCGCCGGTGATGTGGGCGAGGGCGTGGATACGGCCCGCGCGAATGAACGGCAGCAGGCTCTTCACGTAGATGCGGGTCGGCGCGATCAGCGCGTCGATTAGCAGCGTGTCCGAATCGAACAGGGCGGGGCGGTTCAGCTTCCAGCCCTTGTCCTCGGCCAGACGGCGCACCAGCGAATACCCGTTGGAATGGACGCCCGAGGACGCGAGGCCCAGCAGCACGTCGCCGGCCGCGACCTTGTCCCCGGTCAGCTGCTCGCCGCGCTCCACCGCGCCGACGCAGAAGCCCGCGAGGTCATAGTCGCCGGCCGCATACATGCCCGGCATTTCCGCGGTTTCACCGCCGATGAGCGCGCAGCCCGAAATCTTGCAGCCCTCGGCAATGCCCGCCACGACGCGCTCGGCGACGCCATTCTCCAGCTTGCCGGTGGCGAAATAGTCGAGGAAGAACAGCGGCTCGGCGCCCTGCACGATAAGGTCGTTGACGCACATGGCGACGAGGTCGATGCCGATACGGTCGTGGCGGTCGTGGTCGATCGCCAGCTTGACCTTGGTGCCGACGCCGTCGTTGGCGGCGACCAGCAGCGGATCCTTGTAGCCCGCCGCGCGCGGATCGAAGAAGCCGCCGAAGCCTCCCAGTTCCGCGTCGGCGCCGGGGCGCGCGGTGGATTTCGCGAGCGGGGCGATGGCCTTTACCAGCGCGTTACCGGCCGCGATCGAGACGCCGGCCTGCTCGTAGCTATAGCTCTTCTGGGAGTTATCGTCGGACATGTCGGCGCGCCTAGCGCTTTGTGACTTGGATTTCCATCTTCGATTGGGCACAAGGCCCCCGGTTTCGACATGGCAATCACGATTTCCCCCAAAAGCCTGCGGTTCAGCCGCAAGGGTGCCGCCTCCAGGGCTATGTTGTGGTGGGGCGGCGCGGCCGTTCTCGCAGTGGCGACGATCACCGGCGTCCAGCTTCTCGCGCAGATCGAGGGCGATCGCGGCATCGCTCCGCTCGCCAATTCGCAGGACATCCAGGTCAACGGCATCAGCGTCGACGTGACCGCGAAGACCGGCGCGCAGGCCCGGATCGACGGCTGGAAACTGGCGGAAAAGGAAGCCTGGAAGAAGCTGGGCGGCCCCGACATGCCGACAGAATCGATTGATGCGATGGTGACCTCCGTGGTCATCGGGCAGGAGCAGGTCGGCCCCAAGCGCTATATCGCGACGCTCGGCGTCATTTTCGACAAGGCCAAGGCCGGGCAATATGTCGGCGCGGGAGCGGGCTCCGGTCCGCGTTCGGCGCCGCTGCTGCTGATCCCGGTGCTCGATTCGGGCGGTGTCAGGCAGGTCTTCGAGGTGCGCGGGCCATGGCAGCGCGCATGGGCCGAGTTCCAGGCGGCCGCCAGCCCCGTCGATTACGTGCGCCCGACCGGCTCGGGCGGCGAATCGCTGATTCTCACCGCCGGACAGACCTCGCGCCGCAGCCGCCTGTGGTGGCGTACGGTGCTCGGCCAGTTCGACGCCTCCGACGTGGTGATGCCCGTCGCGCGGCTGGAGCGGCAATGGCCCGGCGGCCCGATCAAGGGCACCTTCACCGCGCGCTACGGCCCGGACAACAAGTTTCTCGGCGGCTTCACCATGGACGCCGCCAGCGAGCAGGACCTGCCGCGCATGCTGGAGCAGGCCGTCACCCGCGTCGACGGCCTCTACCGCGACGCGCTGGCGACCGGCGAACTGCGCCCTGACCCCTCTATCAACGCAGGCGGAGAAGCGCTGGACCGCGCCTTTGCCGAGCTGCGCGAAAAGCTGATGCCCAAGGGCGAGGCACCCGTGGTGGTGCCGACGCCGATCCCGGTGATTCGCACCGAAGACGTGTCGGGCGCTCCGGTCGAGACCGTAACGGTCCAGTTCGCTACGCCCGATGCCGCTGCGGTAGACGCCGCGCTCGCCGCCGTCCGCGGTGTGCCGGGCGTGCAGGGTGCGGCGACCGTAAGCCTCGCGATCGGCGGCACCTCGGTCATGCGGGTCACCGTATCGGGCGGAGGCGAGCGGCTTGCGGGTGCCTTGCGCGGGCAGGGTTGGAAGGTTTCCGGCGGGGGCACCTCGCTTAGGATCAGCCGCTAGGATCCTCGCCATGCGACAGATCGCCCTTCCGCTGTCCGCCGCGAGCGACAGTCCGCCGCGCATTGTCGTGGGTGAGGCCAACGCGCCTGCGATCGATGCGCTGATAGAGCCGGGCCAGTGGCCCTTTCGCACCGCGATTCTCTCCGGGCCACCCCGCTCGGGCAAGTCGCTGCTGGCGCGCTGGTTCGTCGAATCGGGCGCGGGCGATGCTGTCGATGATGCGCAAGGCATGCCCGAGGACGCACTGTTCCACCGCTGGAACCGGGCGCAGGAACTGGGCCGGCCGCTGCTGATCGTCGCAGACAAGCCTTTCGCACCGGGCGTAGGCGACAGTGATGGCGAACGCTGGCGGGTACGCCTGCCGGACTTGTCCTCGCGGCTTGGTGCCGCGCTGAACCTTGCGATCGGCGAGCCGGACGATGCGATGCTCATCGCGCTGATGGAAGTGCATGCCGAGATGCGCGGTCTCGTTCTCGATCATTCGGCAACGCAATATCTTGTAGGACGTTGTACCCGTAGCCATGTGGGCGTCGAACGTCTGGTCGCCGCCATCGACCGGCTCAGTCTGGAGCGCAAGACGGCCCCCACAATGGCCATCTGGCGCGACGCGCTGGAAGAGACTAAAGGCGGCGCCCAGACTTAAGGGTTTGTCTGGAAAATGCGCTGCATTTTCCGGGCGGCTGGTGCCGCGAAATGCGCATATCGCGCATTTCCAGACGGTAACGTGAGGGCGGCTTTGCGACAAAAGTTGCAAAGTGGAACGATTGATGGGAATTTCCGGCGATGCTGGGTAATATCATCCGCTATCTGGACTCGGTTGTCGCACGCGATCCTGCGCCGCGTTCGCGTTGGGAAGTGCTGCTTTATCCGGGCGTATGGGCTCTGTTCTGGCACCGCATCGCGCATGCCCTGTTCCAGGCGGACCTGTTCTTCCTCGCCCGCGTGGTGAACCACCTTGCGCGCTTCCTGACCGCGATCGACATCCATCCCGGCGCGCAGATCGGCCGCAATTTCTTCATCGACCACGGCTTCACCGTGATCGGCGAGACCGCGGTGATCGGCGACAACGTGACGATCTACCAGTGCGTGACGCTGGGCGGTTCCAACCCTACCAACGGCGTCGGCGGCAAGCGTCACCCGACCCTGCTCGACAACGTGATCGTCGGTTCGGGCGCGCAGATCATCGGCCCTGTCACCATTGGCCGCCGCGCGCGCATCGGCGCCAGCGCGGTCGTGACCGAAGACGTGCCCGAGGGCGCGACCATGATCGGCCTCAAGGCCCGCTCCACGCTGGTTAAGGCGGAGACCTGGGCCAAGGAATTCATGCCCTACGGCACGCCTTGCAAGGAACCCTGCGAGCCCACAGGCGGCGCCCAGCGCGTCGAGGATCTGGAGCAACAGGTGGCCTTGCTGCGCGCTCAGGTGGAGGAACTTATCTCCGAGCGTCAGCACGCCGCGCGCGAAAACGAGCGCTGGTGAGCCGCTGAATGGTGGCAGGCGGAATTACCTCAGGTAGCGTCGTCCCGTTTCCCGGCGTCCAGCCGTCGCAGGTCGGGTTCGACCGGCTGGAACTCCAGCGAATTCTCGATCTCTACGGCCGGATGGTCGCGGCCGGGCTCTGGCGCGACTACGCGATGGATTTCGCGCGCGAGGCCGCCAGTTTCAGCGCTTTTCGCCGCGCCGCCGAACGCCCGCAGGCGCGGATCGAGAAGCGCCCCTCGCTGCGCGGCAAGCAGGGCATGTGGACACTGTTCGGCGAAGCGGGGCAAGTGCTCAAGCGCGGGCACGAACTCTCGAATGTGCTGAGTTCGCTGGAACGCAAATTGCTCAAGGTGGTCGAGGACTGAGCGTTCTCGGCTGAAAGCCCGTCATCCCAGCGCAGGCTGGGACCGCTTTCGTCATATCGCGAGGTCTCGGCAAGGCTGCGGCGAAACTACACCGGCCCGTCGATAGGGCGCTTCATGGCCATAGCGGTCCCAGCCTTCGCTGGGATGAC
>NZ_BAAILP010000196.1:0-614 GCF_054589055.1 Novosphingobium sp. 11B
CTGCATCCCCCTTGCGCGATCTTTTGACCCGTCACCGTCGCGCGCTGCTGGCGATGAGCGGCCTCGTGATCGCGCTCAATGTCGTGAACTACACGCTGCTCAGCTACATGCCGACCTATCTGGAACGCCGCCTCGGGCTGTCGACCGACGCTGCCCTTGCGGTGCCGCTGGCGGGGATGCTGTTCATGATGGTGCTGTTGCCTTTTGCAGGGGCACTTTCCGACCGCATCGGTCGAAAGCCGATGTGGATGGCCTCGCTGATCGGGCTCATGCTTGCGGTAGTACCACTCTATCATGTGATGGATGCGGGACCGGCGAGCGCGGTCATCGGCTATGCGCTCCTGGGAATGCTCTATGTTCCGCAACTCGCGACGATATCCGCGACGTTCCCGGCATTCTTCCCGACGCCGGTGCGCTTTGCGGGCTTCGCGATCGCCTACAACCTCTCGACCTCGCTGTTCGGTGGCACTGCGCCGGCCGTCAACGCCTGGCTGATCGACCGGACGGGCGATCAGCTTATGCCTGCCTACGTGATGATCGCCGCCTGCGTGGTGGGCCTCGTGGCATTGCGATTCACCGACGAGACTGCCGGCAAGCCACTACGGGCTGCCTGA
>NZ_BAAILP010000197.1:0-1918 GCF_054589055.1 Novosphingobium sp. 11B
CCCAAGTTGAACAGTGCTAGCGGAACACGCAGGGAACGCGAGACCATAAGTATCTGATTTTGCGGTGAGTGGATTTGGCGGCAAAATCGGGTGTGCTAACAACATTTTTGCTGTGACTGTCGGTTTGGTTTATCTTTACGGGTCCAGGCAGTAACAACTTTGTCATGTATGTCGTCGAACGAGTCGCGCGCGGGCACCGCTATCTTTACCTGGTCGAGAGCGTGCGAGAGGGCAAAACCGTCCGCCAGCGCACGATCAAGGCTCTGGGCCGCAAGGATGTGCTGGCCGCAAGTGGCGAACTCGACAGGCTGGCCGCCTCGATCGCACGTCACGCAGAGCGCAGCGTCATTCTGTCCGATATCGATGCAGGCCGGATCGCAGCCCGCAGGATTGGCGGCCCGTTGCTGTTCGGGCGCCTGTGGCAACGGCTTGGCATCGATGCTGTATTGGAAGAAGTGCTGGAAGGCCGCCAGTTCGGCTTTGCCGTGGAGCGCGCCGTATTCGTCGCCACACTGCACCGCCTGTTCGTCTCAGGCTCGGACCGAGCTTGCCTTGACTGGATGGAGAGCTACGCCATCGACGGCAGCGAGGATCTTGCCCTCCATCACTTCTATCGCGCCATGGCCTGGCTCGGCGAGGAGATCGAGGAGAAGGCTGAGGGCGCGTTGGCACCTCGCTGCGTGAAGGACGTGATCGAGGAGAAGCTGTTCGATCGCCGCCGAGACCTGTTCACCGACCTCAGTCTTGTATTCATGGATACGACGTCGCTCTCGTTCTACGGTGCCGGCGGCGACACGCTGGGACGGCGCGGTCATTCCAAGGACCACCGGCCCGAGCTTGCCCAGATGATCCTGGCTGTCGTGATCGACGCCGAGGGGCGTCCGATCTGCACCGAGATGGTCCCGGGCAACACGGCTGACGTGAAGGTGCTCATGCCCATCGTCACGCGCCTGCGCACCCGCTTCGGCATCACCCGCTCGTGCGTCGTGGCCGATCGCGGCATGATCAGCGCCGATACGATCGCCGCCCTTGAAGAACTGGGGATGGAATACATCCTGGGTGCGCGAGAGCGTACCAGCAGCGTCATCCGCGATGTCGTGCTTGCCGACACTGCCCCGATGGTGCCCCTGGTCCTCGAGAGGCAGGCAGGAGACACTCAGCTGTGGGTCAAGGAAGTGCGCGTTGGCAAAGGCGCCGATGCCCAGCGCTACGTCGTCACGCTCAACGAAGCTGAGGCAAGGAAGGACAAGGCCGACCGGCAAGCGATCATCGATGGCCTCCAGACCCAGTTGAAGAAGGGCGACAAGGCCCTGGTCGGTAACTCAGCCTATCGCCGCTATCTCAAGGCCAGCGGCAAGACCTTCGAGATCGACATGGGCAAGCTTGCCGATGAGGCCCGCTACGATGGCATCAGCGTGTTGCGCACCAATGCCCGGATCACCCCGCTGCAGGCCGTCATCCGCTACCGTGACCTGCTTCAGGTCGAGGCCCTGTTCCGGGTTGCCAAGGCCAGCTTCGACACCCGCCCCATCTTCCATCAGTCCGATGCCGCTATCCGCGGCCATGTGTTTGTCTCGTTCCTCGCTCTGACGCTGGCCAAGGAACTCACCCGCTTGTGTCAGGAAAAGGGCTTACAGCCCGAATGGCAGCCGCTCCTCAACGATCTCGATCGCCTTCAGGAAGCCACCATCGAAAAGGACGGCAAGGTCATAACCACCCGCACCCACGTCTCGGGCCAGGTGGGCAATGTCTTCAAGGCAACCGGCATCGCGCTGCCGGCCAATATCAGCGAGTTGCCGCCGGAAACCTGAGCTTTTGCAAGCTCAACCGATCCCGAAAATGTAGTGGTAACACCTGCGTCGGCGCGCGCATATCATTGAATAAAAATGCCTTTTCCGAAAGCACTGTTCAAGTTGGG
>NZ_BAAILP010000198.1:0-2977 GCF_054589055.1 Novosphingobium sp. 11B
CTTGCGACCAGCAACGCGCAGCAGGTGACGAAAGTGCGCCAGATCATCGAGGGCCTCGGCGGCGAGATCGCCACGCCTGCCGAAGCCCGCGAAATCCTCAGCCTCAAGGGCGGGGACAAGGTCGCCTTCTGACCCTGCTTCTCGCAATGCCGCAAGCCGGCGCAGGAGAATTCATGACATTGCCCCTCCCCGATCTCACCCAGTTCCGTGTCGAGCGACAGGACAACGGCCTGATCCATCTCGTCTTCGACTGCCCCGACAGATCGATGAACGTCTTTTCCAACAAGGCGATCCATGAACTGGGCGCCTTCGCCGAATGGCTGCACCGCGCCGATGACGTTCGCGGCGTGGTCGTCCGTTCCGGCAAGGCCAACGGCTTCTGCGCGGGCGCGGACCTGACGGAACTGGGCGTCGCCTACGAGATGATCGTCGCCGCCCCCAAGGCCGACCGTTTCGATATCGCCTTCGACCACTTCTTCCCGCTCAGCCATGCAATCCGCCGTCTGGAAACCGCAGGAAAGCCGATTGCCGCCGCCGTGGCGGGTGTCGCACTCGGCGGCGGATGCGAGTTGGCGCTCGGCGCCCACTACCGTGTCCTGACCCGTTCCCGCCGTGCGATGCTGGGCCTGCCTGAATATGCCGTGGGGCTACTTCCCGGCGCCGGCGGAACCCAGCGCATGCCCCGCCTCGTCGGCGTCGAGGCCGGGCTGGAAGTCCTGCTTCTCGGCCGTACCTACCAGGGCGAAGATGCCGTGGCTGCCGGCCTTGCCGACGAGGTCGTGGATGAAGGCGACGAGATCGCTGCCGCCGAACGCTGGCTGCTGTCCGAGGCGGCCCACTGCGTGCAGCCCTGGGACCGCACTGACAGTGCTCCTTTGTCGCATGTCGAAATTTCCGGCGCTATCGAGCGCCATCGCGAACGCGAACTGGCAAGGATGCTCGGCCACGAACCAGCCCCTCTCGCCATTCTCGACTGCGTCGAGTTCGGCATCATCCAGCCGATCGATGGCGCCATCCGCGCGGAAATGTCAGTATTCGCCACGTTGATCCAGCGCCCCGAACCCCGCAATATGATCCGCACGATGTTCCTCGGCAAGCAGGCCTATGACAAGGCGGCAAAGGACGGCTCCCTGCCGGACAGCATCGAAGCCGCGCGGGAGGCGATCTCCACGAAGGTATCGCAGGCGTCTTCGCAATGCCCCGAATTGGCCAGCGCCCTGTTCGGAGCCCCTACCGCCGGATCTGCACCGGTCCAGCGGAGGGTCGGCACGGACTTCTGGCTTCGCGGTCGTCCGGCGGCGATGGCAGCCCTTAAGGAACTGTCGCGGGACTGCAGCGGCATAGTCGCCGACATGGACGACATCACCCGACTGCAACTCGATCACGCACTTGCTCGCACGCTTGTTGTGCCTGCCTATATCGGCGGCCTCGCTGGCATGACGGAACTGATCTAGAATATCCTCTTGCGGGAGAGTTCAGAACTCTCCCGCAAGAATTGTCTCAGGCAATGAGTAGCATAGGCGCCTCGATCGCCTCACGGAACGCGGCCATGAATTGCGCGGCCAAGGCGCCGTCGATCGCGCGATGGTCGAAGCTGCCAGTCGCGGCCATGATCGTGGCCAGCGCGATATCGCCGTCGATTTTCCACGGCTGTTCCACCCCTGCACCGATACCCAGGATCATGGCTTGCGGCGGATTGATGACCGGCACCATCTCATCAATGCCGAACATCCCCAGATTCGAGATGGTCGCGGTCCCGCCCTCGTAGTCGCCGGGCGTCAGGCGGCCTTCCCTCGCCTTCGCAGCCAGCGACCGGCTCGCTTCGGAAACAGCGCCAAGGGAAAGAGCGGCCACATCCCGAATGACCGGCGTGACGAGGCCGCCTTCGATGGCCACCGCCATGGCAATATCAACGCGTTCGAAGCGATGAATCCGGTCCCCGGCGAACTGCACATTGGCTTCTGGAACCTGCTCCAATGCCCAGCTTATCGCCTTGATACAAAAGTCATTTACCGAAACCCGGGCACCGCGATGCGAGACGGCACCGTTCAATTCCCGGCGCAGTTCGAGCAATCCATCAAGACGGCAACGGGCGGTGAGATAGAAGTGCGGGACGGTCTGCTTGCTCTCGGTCAGGCGCCGGGCGATGGTCCTGCGCATGGTGGACAGGCTCTCGCTGCGCATCGGTATTCCCTGAGGCGCGGGCAGCGGCCGATCTTCCGCCGGGATCAGGGCAACCGATGCCGCCGTCGCAAGTCCCAGATCCGCCGCCATTATCCTGCCGCGCGGCCCCGAGCCCGCGATCGTGTCCAGCCCGATGCCGCGTGCCGTGGCAAGGCGCCGGGCGAGCGATGTCGAACTGACATCCGGGGCTGAAACGGGCAATGTCTGAACCGGCTCGGCGTAGGTTTCGGCAGCAGCGAGAGGGACAGGATCGGTGTCCTCACCGGCACTCAACAGTGCCACAACGGCACCTACTGGTACATCAACGCTACCTGCAGGCACCACCAGACGCGCTATGCGGCCATCTTCGGCGGCTTCCATTTCCATGGTCGCCTTGTCGGTTTCGATCTCGGCGATCAGGTCGCCCGCCTTGACGGTATCGCCGGCGCCGACCAGCCAGCGGGCGAGCGTGCCCTTCTCCATCGTCGGGGACAGCGCCGGCATTTTGAGTTCAATGGCCATTTCAGTTTCTCCGGAAACAGTTGCGTCGCTGCATTGACGGTGGCGTCGGCATCGAAGCGCAACTGGCCCGATGCCCGCCAATCTTCCGCCCAGGGCCGCGCGCGTCTCGGTGATCGCAGCGGCCTTCATTGTCATCCCGATTGCTGCGAAAAGGAGCGCTTCAGAACCCCACCTTGTCCCCGCCCTTGAGGCTGAGGATTTCGCGGGCTTCGGCAGGCGTGGCGATCTCGCCGCCGAGGCCCTCGATGATCTGGCGCACTTTCGTCACCTGCTGCGCGTTGCTGGTCGCAAG
>NZ_BAAILP010000199.1:0-3474 GCF_054589055.1 Novosphingobium sp. 11B
AGCGAAGGCTGGGACCGTTGTGACCATGATGAGCCCTATCGGCAGGGCAGTGCGAACTTTATCCCGGCCTCGCCGAGAAGCAGCATGATGACGAGAGCGGTCCCAGCCTTCGCTGGGATGACGATGATGTTTGGACGACGACTTTGAGGCGCTTCCAGACAGTCCACTTTCCTACAGTACCCGCAATCCCATACCATGTGTTCATGGCCAGCCCGTTCACTCCCGGCAGCACAAGTTTACACCACAAGGTGACACCTCCACCCCACAAGGTGACACATCGCATTCGTAAGGTCACACCGGTCACCACGCGCCACGCTCAAAACCCACGCAAATCCGCTCTTCACCGGCGATCAAGGATCATCGGTTCACCCATCAGACAGTGTAAACCCTGCAGACCTCCCGCATTCGCACGATCCCCTCGGGAACCATCCGCCCGCCCGCAGCTTGCCAGCACCGCCCGCGCATCCTAATGCCTCCTCACCTTTTCAAGACGGACCCCCTCGCTTGATCCTATCCCCCTTCGAATGGACGATCGCCAAGCGCTACATGCTGCCCGGAAAGGGCGAGCGCTTCATCGCTCTCGTCGCCGGCATCAGCCTCGTCGCGGTCATGCTCGGCGTTGCCGCGCTGGTCATCGTCATGAGCGTGATGAACGGCTTTCGCGCCGAACTCTTCGACAAGATCGTCAACCTCAACGGCCATGCCATCATCCAGGCTTACGGCGGCCGCCTCGACGATTGGCAGGGCGTGCTCAAGGACGTGCGCGCCACGCCGGGCGTCGTCCGTGCCTCGCCGTTGATCGACCAGCCGCTGGCCGTGACCTTCAACGGCCGCGTCGAGATGATCCAACTGCGTGGACAGACCGCCGAGGATATCGGCCGCGTCCGTGACAAGGTGAAGGTCGGCAACATAGCCGAACTCAAGCCGGGCTCGGAGAACGTGGCGATCGGCACGCAGCTGGCGCAGAACCTTGGCGTACAGGTGGGCGATGTCATCACGATCATGAACCCGCTGGGTCGCTCCACTCCGTTCGGGACGGTGCCGCGCTCGGTCGCTTATCGCGTCGCCGCGATCTTCGAGATCGGCGTCTACGACTACGACAACGCCTTCGTCATCATGCCCATCCCCGATGCGCAGACCTTGCTGCTGACCGGCGACCAGATCGGCATGATCGAGGTCACCACCAACAACCCCGACCGGGTGGGCGAAATCCTCGCACCGCTGACGCGCCAGCTCTCTGGCCGCGCCGTGGTCACCGACTGGCGCACGATCAATGCCTCCTTGTTCGAGGCGCTGGCGGTGGAGCGGGTGGCGATGTTCGTGATCCTGTCGATCATCGTGCTGGTGGCGGTGTTCAACATCCTCTCCTCGCTGATCATGCTGGTGCGCGCCAAGACCCGCGACATCGCGATCCTGCGCACGATGGGGGCGACGCGCCACTCGCTGCTCAAGGTCTTCGTCACCGCCGGCTTCTGCATCGGCGCGATGGGCACCGTGGCGGGGGTAATCATCGGCTTCATCTTCCTCTATTTCCGCCAGCCGATCGTGCATCTGGTGGAGATCCTGACAGGCCAGAACCTGTGGGACCCCTCGATCCGCTTCCTGACCGAGCTGCCCGCGCGCTCCGACCCGGTGGAGATCGCCACGATCTGCATCATG
The DNA here is from genome assembly GCF_054589055.1 of Novosphingobium sp. 11B. NCBI lineage: Bacteria > Pseudomonadati > Pseudomonadota > Alphaproteobacteria > Sphingomonadales > Sphingomonadaceae > Novosphingobium > Novosphingobium sp. 11B. Next base: position 1,660 of record NZ_BAAILP010000199.1, read on the forward strand.
GCGCTGGTGTTCAGCTTCCTTGCCACGCTCTACCCCGCCTACAAGGCGGCGAGCACCGATCCCGTGCAGGTGCTGCGCTATGAATGATATCGTTGACCCGGTCGTCCGCCTGACCGACGTGACCCGCAGCTTCGAGCAGGGCGGGGTGAAGATCGACGTCCTGCGCGGCGTGAACCTCGAAGTCCGCCCCGGCGAGATCGTCGCGTTGCTCGGTCCCTCGGGATCGGGAAAATCGACGATGCTGCAGGCGATCGGCCTGCTCGAAGGCGGCTTCGGCGGCAAGATCGAGATCGCCGGGATCGACGCCAGCAAGCTGGGCAAGGACCAGCGCGCGGCGGTGCGTCGCGATCACATCGGTTTCGTCTATCAGTTTCATCACCTGCTGCCCGACTTCAACGCGATCGAGAACGTGGTGTTGCCGCAGCTGATCACCGGAAAGCCGCGCACCGAGTGCGACGCGCGAGCGACCGAACTGCTCACTGCGCTGGGCCTCGGCGCAAGGCTGGAGCATCGTCCGAGCAAGCTCTCGGGCGGCGAGCAGCAGCGCGTCGCCGTGGCCCGCGCGCTGGCCAACCGCCCGCACATGGTGCTGGCCGACGAACCCACCGGCAATCTCGACGAGGCGACGGCGGACAAGGTCTTCGCCCAGTTCCTCGCGCTGGTGCGCGGGGAGGGCAGCGCTGCTCTCGTCGCCACGCACAACGAGCGGCTGGCGGCGGCGATGGACCGGGTGGTGCGGCTGCATGACGGGGTGCTGACCTGAGCGGCGCAAGCGCAGTTCTCTCATGCCCCTCCCGCTGACGGGAGGGGCAGGGGTGGGCAATCTCAGGTTCCTGATTCTTCGCCGGAACCGCCGTTGAACTCGCGGTTTTCCTTTCCCACATTGCTTAGTCCAGGCGATAAGAAAGGAACCCGCCAATGAGCGACATCCCGTCCACTATCGCAGCCGGCAGCACTCCGCCTCGGAGCTTCGGCTGGGACGACACGGCCGAACTGCACAAGTGCGAGGACGGCGGCGGGCTGTTCCACAACTTCAAGACGATCCGCCGCGGCACCGTGGCGGAACTGGTCGCCTTCGTGATGGGACTGCCCGAGGCGAAGCAGGACGACTATGCGATCGAGAAGGACGGCGATCACACGATGCGCATTGGCGAGATCCGGCACTTGTCCCGCCGCGCCGATTTTCCGGCGTCTTGAGCGGTATTCGTGACTAAAGATCCCCGAACCATCGCGGATTTCACCGCGACCCTTCCCAACGGCGAGACGACCAGTCTTGCCGATCGGCTGGGTAAGGTGGTGCTGGTGGTCAACACCGCCAGCAAGTGCGGCTTCACCCCGCAGTACAAGGGGCTGGAGGAACTCTGGCGCAAGTACCGCGAGCAGGGGTTTGAGATCATCGCCTTCCCCTGCAACCAGTTCGGCGGCCAGGAACCCGGCGATGCCGCCGAGATCGCGGCGTTCTGCGAGGTGAACTTCGGCCTCTCGTTCCCGCTGATGGGCAAGGTCGAGGTCAACGGGCCGGACACTGTGCCGCTCTACGACTGGCTCAAGGCCGAGGCGCCTGGGCTGCTCGGCTCCAAATCGATCAAGTGGAACTTCACCAAGTTCCTCATCGACCGCGAAGGCAAGGTCGTGCGCCGTTACGCCCCGACCGAAAAGCCCGCTGCGCTCGACAAGGAGATATCTAAGTTGCTGTCGTCGTCCCGGACTTGATCCGGGACCGGTGGCGGTCTTTAGTCTGGAGCGTGCGCCGAACGCCCTATCGAAAGGTGGGTTGTTCACGGCCAGCGGTCCCGGATCAGGTCCGGGACGATG
>NZ_BAAILP010000199.1:3545-13364 GCF_054589055.1 Novosphingobium sp. 11B
GAGACCTTCTTGAAAGCCCCCACTTTTCTATCGGCCATCATTCTTGCTGCCACCGCCTGTTCACCGGTCGCCATCGCCGACCCGGTTGCCGTGACGCGCAGCGGAGAAGTCCGGGGTGAGGCGAACAAGGGCGTGGTCAGTTGGAAGGGCATTCCCTTCGCCGCGCCGCCGGTGGGTGACCTGCGCTGGCGCGCGCCGCAGCCGGTCGCGGCATGGGCCGGTGTGCGTCCGGCGACTGCCTACGGCCACGACTGCATGCAGAAGCCGTTTCCCAGCGACGCCGCACCGCTCGGCACGCCGCCCGCCGAGGATTGCCTCTACCTCAACGTCTGGAAGCCGGAGGGCGCGAAGGCGAAGCTGCCGGTGGTGTTCTGGATCTACGGCGGCGGCTTCCTGAACGGTGGTGCTTCTCCGCCGACCTATTCAGGCGCGGAACTGGCGCGCAAGGGCGTGGTGGTGGTGAGCTTCAACTACCGCGTTGGCCGTTTCGGCACTTTCGCTCACCCGCAACTGACCAAGGACGATGCCGACGGCGGGCTACTGGGCAACTACGGCACGCTCGATCAGGTCGCCGCGCTCAAGTGGGTGCATCAGAACATCGCGGCTTTCGGCGGCGATCCTGCGAACGTCACGATTATCGGCGAGAGCGCGGGCGGCATGTCGGTGCACATGCTGATGACTTCGCCGCTGACGCAAGGTCTGTTCGCCCGGGCGGTCGTCATGTCCGGCGGAGACGGCACTGCGCTCGGAGCGGGCGGTCTGGCCGAGGCGGAGAAGACCGGCACGGCTTTCGCCGCCACCAAGGGCATCGCGGCCGACGATCCGCAGGCGCTGGCAAAATTGCGTGCTCTGCCGGCCGAGCAGGTGGTCGATGGTCTGAATCTCGAGGCCCTGTTCGCAGCGAAACGCCCGGCGTTCTCCTCGCCTTTCGTCGATGGTCGCATCGCGGTCGATGTGGCGAAGGCCTATGCCGATGGCAAGTTCACCAAGGTGCCGGTGATGATCGGGGCGACCAGCGCCGACATGGGCGGCCCGGACGGTTTCATGATCAAGGGTGCCCGCGACGTGGCGCGAACGCTGTCGCAGGCAGGCGCCCCGGTCTACGCCTATCGGTTTTCCTACGTGGCATCCTCGGTGGGCAAGCCAGGGGCAGGACACGCCAGCGACATTCCTTTCTTCTTCGATACACAGACGATCAAGTATGGCGATGTCACGACGGCTCGCGACGATGCGATGGGCGGCACGATCAGTGATGCGCTCGTCGCCTTTGCCACCAGCGGCGATCCCAGTGGCGGCAAGCGGCCGGTCTGGCCGCGCTACGATCCGGCCAGTGACATCATCATGGACTTCGCCGCCGACGGCGAAGCGCGCGTCGGCCACGATCCGTTGACGGCGCGCTAAGCCGAAGCGCGGCGCTCGGCGGCAACTGCCCGCAAGTCGATCGGAGGCGGGGCCGCGCGCTGGCCAGGCGTTGCCAATACCGTGCGATTGCGCCCGAGGTGCTTGGCCAGGTAAAGCGCTTTGTCAGCCGCGGTGAAGCGCGCAGAGTGATCGTCGCCGGGTTCCATCATCGCCACGCCAACGCTGATCGTGCAGCGCCGCGATTCGCTTCCGCTGACATGGCTGCGTGCCTCGAAGGCGATGCGCACGGCTTCGGCGCGGGTCATGACCGCCTCGGGCGTGCGCGCCTGGATGATGGCCGCGAACTCCTCGCCGCCCACGCGAAAAACGTTTCCGGCACCCAGCGTCTCGCGCGCCACCATCGCCGCGCCGACGATCACGATGTCGCCAAAGCCGTGGCCGAGTTCGTCGTTGATCGCCTTGAAACGGTCGATGTCGAGCAGCGCAACGGCGACGCAGTCTTCGCCGCGCGGCGACCGGGCCAGCGCCTCGATGCGATCGTCGAGGGCGCGGCGATTGCCGATCCCGGTCAGTGGGTCGATGGAGGCCAGGCGATAGTGCTGTGCTGCCAGTTGCTCACGCCCCAGCGCGGTCAGGAACACGCCAAGCAGCAGGCCCTGCAATACGATCAGGAAGTTGAACAGCGCGATCGACCAGACCTGCGTTTCCTTCGGTCCGAACGGCGCGGGCAGCGAGAGCGAGAAGGGCGTGCGCAGCAGTTCGAACACGCAGAACACCGCGAAGATCCAGTACAGCGTCGTCGCCGATTGCAACTGCGGCTGGCGCATCCGCATGAATTCGCGCGCGGCCAGACCGTCGAACAGCGCGAAGAGCAGGACGCGCGGCATCATGCGCAGCTCTGCCATGGCATCGTCCGCACCGATGGTCGCCGAGAAAAGCAGCACCGCCACGCAGGGCAGCAGCATCAGCAGCGGCCGGGGCTTGCGTCCCGCCGTCACCCGCGCCGCCAGCCAGGCGGAGCCGTAAACCAGCGTCAGCGCGAACCAGCCCAGCCTCAGGCCAAGCGGGCCGGGTAATATTTCCGGATAAGTCAGAAGGACACCGGCCGGCACCGCGATCCCGAACGGTGCGAACTGCCAGCGCCGCTGCACCGGGCGACCGTCCTTGAACCACGACAGCAGGATGGCAATGCACATGATTGCGCCGAGTGCCGTGCTGCACGCGGCGATCGTGGTGATATCGGGCATCGGCGGCGTCAGCGATGCCTTCGAAGCGGATGCGACAGATGAGTCATCGGCAGGTCCGTTCCGAATGTCGAATCACGTCCGGCCTCTCCGGACGTCCACATATGCACCTAACGCAATGTCGTTAACGCTTCGTGTTGGCGCGGCGCAAGAGGCTGGCGTTGCAAATCGTTGCTCGAACGGGACTTTCACGGGAGAATGGCTGCTCGCTCGAACGTTTCGGGCCGTGGGATGAAGGCCGCTTCATCGTCCAGGGTTAACCATGTCCCGATGTATCCCCTGCCTTGTCACGCGATGGCCTTGATCGGGCCGGGGGGCAGTGCATAGATTTGCCGGATGCCGCATGCTCCCTTCGTACCGCTCCGCATCTTCTCCAGCTTCACCATGCTGGACGGCGCGATCGACCCGAAGGCGATCGCCAAGCTGGCCAAGGAGCGCAAGTTCCCCGCCGCGGGGCTATGCGACCGTAACGGGCTCTATGCCGCTCCGATCTTCGCAGGGGCGGCGAAGGGCGCGGGTGTGCAGCCGATCGTCGGCACTTTCCTCGCGGTTGCCCGTCCGGGTGCCGCCAAGCAGGGACAGGAGCGCGCGATCGACTGGCTTGCCCTGTTCGCGCAGAACGAGGCGGGCTGGCTCAACTTGTGCGATCACGTCAGCCGTGCCCACCTTGGGCGCCCGCTGGAACTGGACCCGCACGTCGAGCTGGAATCGCTGCGCGGCCATACCGACGGACTGATCTGCCTGACCGGCGGCAATGAGGGCGCGCTGGCGCGCCTTTTCGCGGCGGGCCGTCACGAACAGGCGGAGAGCTACTGCGACACGCTGCAGTCCCTGTTCGGCGACCGCCTCTATGTCGAGATCACCCGCACCGGCGAGCCCGAGGAGGACGAGAGCGAGGAAGACCTGATCGCGCTCGCCTACAACCGCGACATCCCGCTTGTCGGCACCAACCCGGCGCAGTTCTCCGACCGCAGCTTCCACGCCGCGCACGACGCGTTGCTGTGCATCGCCAACTCGACGCAAGTGGACGCCGCCGATCGCCCGCGCTCCTCGTCCGAGCGCTGGGTGAAGCCCGCCGCCGAGATGGCGGAGCTGTTCGCCGATCTGCCCGAGGCGCTGGCGAACACCCTCGTCGTCGCGCAGCGCTGCGCCTACGTGCCGCCGCGCCGTAAGCCGCTATTGCCCAGCCTTGCCGGTGACCGCGAAGGCGAGGCGCGCATGCTCGCCGACGATTCGCGCCGAGGCCTTGCCGCCCGTCTGGCGCCCTACTGGCCCGAGGTGACCGAGCAGGAACTGGACGAGGCAATGGCCCTCACCGGTGACGAACGCCGCGCTGCCTATGAAATCCTGCGCGAGAAGGGCGTCACCGAGGACTTCCTGGAATATGCCGAGCGCCTCGATTTCGAGGTCAATATCATCGTCGGCATGGGCTTCCCCGGCTACTTCCTGATCGTCGCCGACTTCATCAAGTGGGCGGGCGACAACGGTATTCCGGTGGGGCCGGGGCGCGGTTCGGGCGCGGGCTCGCTGGTCGCCTGGGCGCTGACCATCACCGGCCTCGACCCGCTGAAGCTGGGCCTGCTGTTCGAACGCTTCCTCAACCCGGAACGCGTCTCGATGCCCGACTTCGACATCGACTTCTGCGAAACGCGGCGCGGCGAAGTGATCCGCTACGTCCAGAAGAAGTACGGGCATGACCACGTCGCGCAGATCATTACCTTCGGTAAGATGAAGGCCCGCGCGGTGCTGCGCGACTGCGGCCGTATCCTGCAGATGGGGTATGGCCGCGTCGATTCGCTGTGCAAGATGGTCCCGAACCACCCGACCGATCCCTGGACGCTGACCGAGACGATCCAGGGCCGCAAGGCGCACGGCGTGACCAAGGATCCGCCGGTCGCGGAGTTCAAGCGCGAGTACGACAACGACCGCGAAGTGCGCCGTCTGGTCGATCTGGCGGTGCAGCTGGAAGGCCTGCCGCGCAACTCCTCGACTCACGCGGCGGGCGTCGTGATCGGCGACCGTCCGCTGGCGCAGCTGGTGCCGCTTTACCGTGATCCGCGCTCCGACATGCCGGTGACCCAGTTCGACATGAAATATGTCGAGGACACCGGCCTGGTGAAGTTCGACTTCCTTGGCCTCAAGACGCTGTCGGTGCTGCGCAAGGCCTGCGACCTGCTCGAGAGGCGCGGGATCACCATCAATCTCTCGACCCTCGCGTGGGACGATCCGGGCGTCTACGAACTGCTCAAGCGCGGCGATACCGTCGGAGTGTTCCAGCTGGAATCGGAAGGCATGCGCCGCACACTGGCAGCAGTGAAGCCGACCAACTTCGGCGACATCATCGCGCTCGTCTCGCTTTATCGTCCGGGTCCGATGGACAACATCCCGCTGTTCGGCCAGCGCAAGAACGGCCTCGCGCCGATCGAGTATCCGCACGACAAGCTGGCGGGCATCCTCGGCGAAACGTATGGCATCTTCGTCTATCAGGAGCAGGTCATGCAGGCCGCGCAGATCCTGGCAGGCTACTCGCTGGGTGACGCCGACCTTCTGCGCCGCGCGATGGGCAAGAAGGTCCAGGCTGAGATGGACAAGCAGCGCCAGCGCTTCGTCGACGGCTGCAAGGAAGTCTCGGGGATCGAGGCGGCCAAGGCCAACGAACTGTTCGACTTGATCGACAAGTTCGCGGGCTACGGCTTCAACAAGTCGCACGCCGCCGCCTATGCACTGTTGGCCTACCACACCGCATGGTTCAAGGCGCATTACCCGCACGAATTCTATGCCGCCGCGATGTGCTTCGACATGCACCAATCGGAAAAGCTGGCGATCTTCGTCGATGACGCACGCCGTAACGGCATCGAACTCGCCGCGCCTGACATCAACAAGTCCGAAGCCGAGTTCATCGTCGAGGAAACGGCGGAAAGCCATGCCGTGCGCTATGCGCTGGCTGGTATCCGCAACGTCGGTGAAAAGGCGATGGACGCTATCGTCGCCGAGCGCGAGGCAAATGGAGCTTTCGTTGATCTCGACGATGTGTTCCGCCGGGCACCTGCAGGTTCGATGAACCGTCGTCAGCTTGAAAGCCTTGCCGCTGCGGGGGCTTTCGATGCGCTGGAGCCCAATCGTGCTAAGGTTCTGGCCAACGCCGATACCTTGCTGGCCGAAGCGGATCGTTCCTCGCGCGAGCGCAATTCGACACAGGGCGGCCTCTTTGGCGGCGAGGATCACGTCGAGCAGGGCCTACGCCTCGTCGAAGCGGACAAGTGGGACCGTGCCGACCAGATGGCCAAGGAGCGCGAGACCTTCGGTTTCTACTTCGCCGCGCATCCGGTGGAAGCGTATCGCGCGGTAGCATCGGCAAACGGTGCTCGGACCTACTCCAGTCTCATGGCAGGCGGAGGCGGCGGTGGCCGCACCGGCGCGGTGATGGCGGCGATGGTCGAGAACGTCCAGAAGCGAAAGACCCGCAAGGGCAAGGACTTCGTGATGGCCGATTTCTCGGATTCGTCAGGTAACTTTTCGGCTTCGTGTTTCGAGGAGAGCCTGGTCGAGAACTTCGTGAAGTGGGCCAAGGAAGGCGCCTGCATCCTCCTGAACGTCGAACTCGATTCGCCCAGCCCGGACGAACCCCCGCGCATCACCGTGCGGGGGGGCAAGCCGCTGAACGAAGTGAAGGCCGATGCCCGCATGGTGCTTAAGCTCGACATCGATCGGGTCGAGGCGGTGCAGGAACTGGCGCTGCTCATGCGCCCCGGCGAGCGCGGTGCGGGTGAAGTGATCGCGACGCTGCACCTCGGCGACGGGCGGACGCAAAAAGTCCGGCTTGGCCGCGACTTCGCGCTCGACGGTGAATTTGCCGAGCACCTTCAGAGCGTGGAAGGGATCACCAACGTTTCGCTGACCGCCAAGCGCGGGCCGGAGCGGGTGGCGATGGCGGCGTGACATGGCGGCAGCCCCCGGCGCGGGGGGCTGTCTTCGCCGAGGTCACTTGTCGGTCTTGACCGCATCCTGAGCGGCATCGCCGACCTTGGTGGCGGCATTGCCCACATCGTTGGCGGCTTCTGCGATCGCGTTGTCCTTGGCGGTCTCGCTGTTCTGGCTGAACAGGTAGATGCCGCCGATGATGGCGACGAGCAGCACAAGGGCCATGACGATGCCGGTGCCGCCGCCCGTGGTCCGGGTTTCGCGGATGATGGTGGTGTGACCCGGTGCCGCAGTCGTCGGCTGTTCGGTGGTGACGGTTTCTTCTGCCATTATGAACTCCTGTCCCTTGACGCTTTCTGGCAGGAGCAACGCGCGGTTTTCAGCGAAGTTGCCTGAAACGCGGGCCAAGGGCGGATCGGCCTGTCAAAGCAGCGAGAGTTGCCCGTCCAGCGAGGGGCGGCGAAACTGCGTGCAGTCGAGCGCGACGTGCGGGGTGTTCATACCCAGCCGGGAGGCCGCGACGCGGAACCGGCGACGAAACAGGTCGGCCCAGACGCCTTGCGGCTTCATGCGGGTTACGAAATTCGGATCATTGTCCCGCCCGCCCCGGATCGAGCGGATTGTCGCCATAACCTTGCCCGCACGCTCCGGAAAATGCGCCTCGAGCCATTCACGGAACAGCGGCGCGACTTCGTGCGGCAGGCGGATCACGATCCATGAGGCCGAGCGAATGCCCCGCTCGGCGGCGTCGTCGAGAATGCTTTCCATGAAGCTGTCGGTGATCGAGGGAATGATCGGCGCGATCGAGACATGGGCCGGAACCCCGGCTTCGGCCAGTCGCCCCAGCGCGGCCATCCGCTTGGCAGGAGAGGCGGCGCGGGGTTCCAGTTTCTGCGACAGCACCGGGTCGAGGCTGGTCACCGATATACCGACATGGATGAGATTGCGCGTGGCCAGTTTCTCAAGAAGGTCGAGGTCGCGCAGCACGCGGTCGGACTTGGTGGTGATCATCACCGGATGGCCCACGTCTAGGCAGAGTTCCAGAACCTCTCGCGTGATGCGATAGCGCGTCTCGATCGGCTGGTATGGGTCGGTATTGGTGCCCATTGCGATCGGTGCGGGATTGTAGCCAGGCTTTGCCAGCGTCTCACGCAGCAGCTTCGCGGCTATGGGTTTGGCGAACAGCTTCGTTTCGAAATCGAGGCCGGGCGACAAGTCATGGAAAGCGTGTGTGGGGCGGGCGAAGCAGTAGATACAGCCATGTTCGCAGCCCCGGTAGGCGTTCACCGACCGGTCGAACGGAACGTCGGGCGACTTGTTGAACGAGAGGATCGAGCGCGGATGTTCTTCCGTCACCGTCGTGGCGGGATTGCGGGACGGGCCATCCACCGTCTCCATCGCATCGAGCCAGTCGCCGTCCGCTTCGCGCGCAGACAGGTTGAAGCGCGTGCTTGCTGCGCCGCTGACCGCTCCTCTGCCCTTGATCGTTTCCATGCAAGACGTGTGAACAAAATAAGAACAAAAGTCAATCTGCCCCTGACAGGTTGATCTTGCTGCGCTGCACCCTTAGGCGGGCACGAAAGGGGAATTTCATGGCAGGCGCAGCGCGCAGGGTCGGAGCCGAAACGTCCGCGACACGGGCGCTTATCGTCGAGGCTACCAATCAGTTGATCCGCGACGAAGGCTACGCCTCCGTCAGCACGCGGCGCGTGGCTGCGCGGGCGGGGCTCAAGCCCTCGCTGGTGCATTACTATTTCCCGACCACAGACGATCTGCTGGTCGAGGTTTCGCGCCAGGGCGCCGCGCAGAGCGACCGCATGATCGAGGAAGCGCTGGCCTCCGATGATCCGCTGCGGGCGCTGTGGGGCTTCTTCATCGACACCAGCCGGGTGGCGATGGCGCTGGAATTCATGGCGCTCGCCAACCACCGTCCGGCCGTGCGCGAATACATGGCGCAGCACAGTGAGGAGATGCGCGCCCGGCAGGTCGAGATTCTCAAGCACATGCTTGGTGACAGGCTGGACCGGCTCGACGGTTTCGATGCCGCCGGGTTCAGCGTGGTCCTTGCTGGCATCGGCCGCGCGGTGGTGATGGAGCAGGGGCTTGGCGTGAAGACCGGCCATGCCGAAGCGATCCGCATCGTCGAAGGCTGGCTGGACAAGCTGGCGGCCTGATACACCCGTCTGGATACGGGCCGGACACATAACGCGCGGGCGCTGATTGGCCCTGCGCTTGGCGCGGTGCGCGCAAGCCTGCTTGATTCTCCCGGATGCGAGACGAAGAACGTGATAACAGCGTTCTCATACGGCATCCTTGGGAGACATGACCATGACGGTCGCCACCACGACGACTCAGTTGAAGACTGAGCATATCAAGCCTCAGATCGGCAGCCGCATCCTCAACTCGAAGGAAGAACTGCTTTCCGGCGAACTCGCCGCGCAGCTTCGCGAGGAACTGGAAGCGCGCGGTATTCTGGTATTCCCGCAAGTGGGCTTCGACGACGCGGAGCAGATCGCCTTCACCAAGACGCTCGGCGAATATGCGCCCGAGGGTCCGGACGGCGGTCCGAGCAAGATCACGCTCGACGTGAAGGAAAATCCGGCCAGCGCCGAGTATCTCAAGGGCTCGCTCTACTGGCACATCGACGGCACCCGCAACGAAGTACCGATTCTCGCCTCGCTGCTGTCGTGCAAGGTGCCGAGCCCGAAGGGCACGGGCAACACCGGGTTCTCGAATACTTATGCCGCCTACGACGCGCTGTCGGACGAGGACAAGGCGTACTACGACGACTTGCGCGTGCTCCATGGACCCTGGGCCTCGCTGTTCTACTACGAGCCGGAGCCGAGCCTCGCGAAGCTCAAGATCATGCAGGGCATCGGCGAGAAGGTGCTGCCGCTGGTGTGGAAGCACGCCTCGGGGCGCAAGTCGCTGGTGCTGGGCTGTACCTGCCATCACGTGCAGGGCGTCGACCACCTGGAGAGCGCGCGGATCATCCATGGCCTGCGCGAATGGGCGACGGGGCCGGAGTTCACCTATAGCCACGAATGGTCGGTGGGCGATCTCGTGATCTGGGACAACACCGGCACCATGCACCGCGCGGAGGCTTACGACCCGACGTGCGGGCGCATGATGCACCGCACCAAGCTGGAGGGCGAGGAACCCTGGGCGGTGGAGTAGCGCTGAACGATCCCTCCCCGAGCTTGTCTCGGGGAGGGGGACCGCCGCCGTAGCAGGTGGTGGAGGGGGAGCGTTCGAACAATTCCCCCTCCGTCCGCCCGGACGGGCGGCCACC
>NZ_BAAILP010000199.1:13500-22545 GCF_054589055.1 Novosphingobium sp. 11B
CCCCCTCGTCTGAGGGGGCGGGCCTTTTCATTCAGCCGACCGAAGGATCAGGCCCAGGTGGCCATTTCGGTCTCGAGGTTCTCGACGATAGCCTCGAAGAACTGCTCGGTGGTCATCCAGCTCTGGTCCGGACCGATCAGCAGCGCGAGGTCCTTGGTCATCTTGCCCGATTCGACAGTCTCGATGCAGATGCGCTCGACGGTCTCGGCGAACTTCACGACGTCCGGCGTACCGTCGAACTTGCCGCGATAGGCAAGGCCGCGGGTCCAGGCGAAGATCGACGCGATCGGGTTCGTCGAGGTCGCCTTGCCCTGCTGGTGCTGGCGGTAGTGACGGGTCACGGTGCCGTGCGCCGCTTCGGCCTCAACGGTCTTGCCGTCGGGCGAGAGCAGAACCGAGGTCATCAGGCCCAGCGAGCCGAAGCCCTGCGCGACGGTGTCCGACTGGACGTCGCCGTCGTAGTTCTTGCAAGCCCAGACGAACTTGCCCGACCACTTGAGCGCCGAGGCGACCATGTCGTCGATCAGGCGGTGCTCGTAGATGATGCCGGCGGCGGCGAACTTCTCGGCGAAGCCTTCCTTGTCGAACACTTCCTGGAACAGATCCTTGAAGCGGCCGTCATAAGCCTTGAGGATCGTGTTCTTGGTCGACAGGTAGACCGGCCAGCCCAGGTTGAGGCCGTAGTTGAACGAGGCGCGCGCGAAGTCGCGGATCGATTCGTCGAGGTTGTACATCGCCATCGCGACGCCCGGAGCCGGGAAGTCGAACACGTCGAGGTCGATCTTGTCGCCGTTCTCGCCGTCCCACACCAGGCGCAGCTTGCCGGCGCCGGGGATCAGGGTGTCGGTGGCCTTGTACTGGTCGCCGAAAGCGTGACGGCCGACGACGATCGGGTCGGTCCAGCCCGGAACCAGGCGGGGCACGTTCGAGATCACGATGGGCTCGCGGAAGACGACGCCGCCGAGGATGTTGCGGATGGTGCCGTTGGGCGACTTCCACATCTTCTTGAGGCTGAATTCCTCGACGCGGGCTTCGTCGGGGGTGATGGTGGCGCACTTGACGGCGACGCCGAATTCCTTGGTCGCGTTGGCGGCGTCGATGGTGATCTGGTCACCGGTCTCGTCGCGCTTCTCGACCGAGAGGTCATAGTACTTGAGGTCGATGTCGAGGTAGGGGAGGATCAGACGCTCGCGGATCCACTGCCAGATGATGCGGGTCATTTCATCGCCGTCCATTTCGACGACGGGGTTCACAACCTTGATCTTTGCCATTCTAAAGGGACTCCCCTGGGGTGAGAATTGCGGCAGTCTCTAGGCACGGCTGCGCCCCATGGCAAGGCCGAGACTGGGGTGTGACAGCACCGACAGCGGCTTTGCAGGCCGGGTTCGTCCCCGTGCCTGTCACTAAGTGCAGGAGAGGAGGGCAGGATGAGCGAGGAAGTGTTGCTGGCCGAGGGCGATGGCGTGCTGGAGGTCACCATCAACCGGCCCGAGCAGCGCAATGCGATGACAAAGGTGGCGGCGGCGGGAATCGCGGCGGCGATGGACCGGCTCGAATCGGCGGATCACCTGCGCTGCGCGATCCTGACGGGCGCGGGCGGCAGCTTCTGCGCAGGCATGGACCTCAAGGGTTTTCTGAACGGCGAGCTGCCGGTGGACGAGCGCGGCGGCTTCGGTGGCATCTGCACGTGGACGCCCGGCAAGCCGATCATCGCGGCGGTCGATGGGCCGGCGCTGGCAGGCGGCTTCGAACTCGCACTTGCGTGCGATCTCATCGTCGCGAACAAAAATGCACGCTTCGGCATTCCCGAGGTCAAGCGTGGGCTGGTCGCGGCGGGAGGCGGTCTGGTGCAACTCCCGCGCCTGTTGCCCCGCGCCCTGGCGATGGAACTGGCACTGACCGGCGAGCCGATCGGAGCCGAGAGGGCGCTCGAACTGGGCCTCATCAACCGCGTTACCGATGGCCCGGCGATCGAGGTCGCGCGTGAACTGGCGCGGGCGATCGCGGCGAACGGTCCGCTTGCGCTGGCGGCATCCAAGGGGATCGTGCGCGATTCATGGCTGTGGCCGATTGATCGGATCAACGAACACCAGACGCCTTATGTGGAGCATGTCTTCACGTCCGAGGACGCGAGGGAGGGCGCGCGTGCCTTCGCGGAGAAGCGCACACCGGTCTGGAAAGGCCGATAAGCGCGGTGCGCCGGTCTCATCGTCGGCGGCTGGGCAATTCTACTAGGGCCTTTGCCTAAGGGATACTCCGTTCCGGTCGCCTCGGATACGCAGAGGGCGGGTCGTGTGGAAGTATTTGCGGGAGAATATCGCAAATATTGAACAGGACCCGACAGTGATCGATGCACGCCGTTTCAATGCTATGATCCGCGAATTGCGCATGGGTTGCCGTTGAAGCCGGAAGGTCGGTGATCATGCGCCCCTCCATTCGTCCGACCCTGCAGGGATTGTCGCGCCTCTTCGGCCGCAAGCCCGACGACATCGTGGTGCGCGCCAGCGATCGGTGGGAGGTCGCACCGGGCGGCGCGGTCTACGTGAAGCCGGCGCTGATGCTCTCCAACCAGATCGAGCGCATCCGGGGGGCCGAATTCGCCACGGTGGCCGAGGTTGTCCGCGACTTTCGCGGCGGCTTCGACGTGCCGCAGAACCCGACGATGGGTTACGCCTTCCGCAAGGCGCTGGTGCTGGACGGCGTGCTCTACGCCGGTGCGGCGACGCGCCACCTGAGGCCGCGCGCGGGTCGCCGGCCGCTGGGCATGGTGCGGCGCGTGGCAGGGCGATCGGCCTTCTACGAAAGCTGGGTCGGCAATCGGTGGTTCGGTAACTGGCTGAGCGACGACTGCCTGACCTACCGCTTGGCCGAAGGCGCAGGCGTGCCGATGGCGACGTTGCCCGCGAAGGGGCACCAGCCCGATTACGAGCGCAGGCTCGGCATGGCGGCGACGCGGGCAGGGGCGGTGCTGTTCGACGAACTCGTGGTGTTCGACGACGTGCCGCACAACGATCACAAGCGGCGCCGGGCGGACGATCTGCGGCGGCGGCTCGTCGGTCACGATCGGAGCGGGCATCGCGGGGTCTTCCTCCTGCGTGGCACGACCGGCGACCGGCGGGTGCTCGGCAACGAGCGGCAGGTTGCGGAGCATCTGGCGGCGCGGCACGGCTTTCGCGTGCTCGACCCTTCGAACGCGACGCTGGAGGAGATCGTCGATGCCTGCGCGGGCGCACAGGTGGTCGCGGGGGTCGAGGGAAGTCATCTTGTTCATGGGCTGGTGATGATGCCGGCCAAGGCACGGGCGCTGGTGATCCAGCCTCCTTCGCGAGCGGTGGTGGCGCTCAAGTTGCTGACCGACCGGCAGGGTCAGGACTATTCGGTGGTAGTGGGTACGGGAGGCGACGATGTTTTTTACGCGGATACCGACGAAATCGATAGAACGCTCGATCTTGCCTGACACCGCCGCGCACAGCGAGCGCGCGCGGCGTCCCTCGGCCTGGCAGACGATGCGCGAGGATTATCGGCGGCACGGCAGTTCGGTCACCAACGGGGCGTTTATCTCGCTGTGCGTCTATCGCTTCGGCCGATGGGGGCTGCAGCGGCGCAGCGCTTTGGGCCGCAAGCTGGCCTCGAAAGTCTATGGCTTCATGAACCTGTTCGTGGCCAACATCACCAAGATCTGGATTCCGCCGCAGGTCACGATCGGCGACGCATTCCATATCGTCAACAACGAGGGGTCGCTCTCGATCCACCCCGAGGCGATCATCGGCGACCGGCTGGGGGTGATGCACAACGTCACCATCGGCACCAACATGAAGCGCGGTGTGCCGACGATCGGCGACGACGTCTTCATCGGTACGAATTCGACGGTGCTGGGCAACATCCGGATCGGGGACCGGGTGCGCATCGGCGCCAACACGGCTGTGTCGACCGACGTGCCTTCGGACTCAGTCTGCGTCGGCTCGCCCGCGCGGATCTACCCTCGCCTGGGGCCGCTCCTGTGAGCCGCGCCGTCCGCACCGTCTTCGATCTGTTCGCGCACAACCTGCCCGAACACGCGGCCAAGACGTTTCTCGTCGATCCCGACCGTAGCTGGACTTACGCCGAGGTCGCCGCCGAAGTGGAGCGCGTCTGCGCCTTCCTCGCGGCGAGCGATCTGCAGCCCGGCGACCGCGTGGTCGTGCAGGTTCGCAAGGGCATGCGCGAGGTGGCGGCGATGCTGGCGGTGAGCCGGATCGGCTGCGTTTTCGTCAACGTCAACACCGTCTGGACCGGCGAGCAACTCCACTACGTCATCGAGGACAGCGGCGCGCGCGGGGCGATCCTCGAAGGCGGAGCGGCGGCCGCGCTGCCCGGAGGCCATGCGCTGGCGGTGCTGGTCGCGGACGGGGCGCCCGCCGCAGGCATGCAACTCTGGGACGATCTGCCCGCAGCCGAGCCCGAAGTGCCGATCTCGCGCGATGACGGCGACCTTGCGGCGATCATCTACACGTCCGGCTCGACCGGGCGGCCCAAGGGGGTGATGCTCACGCACGCGAACATCGTCAGCGGCGCGCGTTCGGTCACCGCCTATCTCGAACTGCGGGGCGATGACAGGCTGCTCAGCGTGCTGCCCTACAGCTTCGACTACGGCTTCAACCAGCTCACTACCATGATGCTCGTCGGCGGCACGGTGGTCCACCAGCCCGTCGCGATGGCGACCGAGATCGTGCGCGTCATCCGCGAGCAGCGAGTGACCGGCTTCGCGGCGGTGCCTCCGCTCTGGATCCAGTTCATCCGCCTGCTCGACGCCTCGGGCGAGGTGCTGCCTTCGCTGCGGCTCGTCACCAATTCGGGCGGCAAGATCCCGCTGAACATCCTCGAGCGGATGCCTGCGCTGCTGCCGGATACGCGCATCTATCTCATGTACGGTCTCACGGAGGCGTTCCGCTCCACCTACCTGCCTCCCGAGAAGTTCGCCGCCAAGATGGGCGCGATCGGCCGCGCGGTGCCGGAGAACGAAGTCTACGTCATCCGTGAAGGCATCGGCATCGCCGGACCGGGAGAGCAGGGCGAACTCGTCCACCGCGGCGCCTTCGTCAGCCAGGGCTACTGGAACCGCCCGGACGCCACGGCCGAGAAGATCAGGCCCTGTCCCGAACTCGCCGCGCTGATCGGCGAGGAGCCGGTGGTCTACAGCGGCGACATCGTGCGCATCGACGAGGACGGCGACTTGTGGTTCGTCTCGCGCCGCGATGCCCTGATCAAGAGCAGCGGCTTCCGCATCAGCCCCGACGAGGTCGAGGACATCGTCCACCGCAGCGGCATGGCCGCCGACGTGGTCGTCTTCGGTGTCGCCGACGACCTGCTCGGCCAGAGCGTCCAGGTCGCCGCCACGCTCGCCCCCGGCGCCACGCGCGAGGGGCTGCTGGCCTACTGCCGCAAGGTCATGCCTGCCTACATGGTGCCGCGCGCGATCCATGTCTGGAGCGCGCCGATGCCGCGCACCGCCAGCGGCAAACTGGCCCGGCCGGAGGTGGTGCGCCTGAGCACGCCCTCGGCCGACCGACCGCAACTTTCGATCTAGGAGTAATGCACATGGCCCTCACCACCGACAGGATCATCCAGAACCTTCAGGCGATCTCCGGCTACGACGGGGTCGTCGATCCCGACACCTGCCTGTTCTCGTCCGGCATGCTCGATTCGATCGCGATGATCTCCCTCATAGCCTTCGTCGAGCAGGAGGCCGGGATCGAGATTCGCGCCGACGAGGTGACGCTGGAGAACTTCGACACGCCCGCGCGCATCACCCGCTTCGCCGGCGAACGGGTATGAACGCGGCGGATCGCGACACCTGGCTGGCGGCGGCGGCCGAGCAGTTCGGCACCCCGTCCTTTGTGTACTTCACCGAGGCCATCGCCGAGAGGATCGCCGCGCTCCGCCATGCCCTCGACGACCAGCTGGCGCTCAGCTTCGCGGTCAAGTGCAACCCCAACCCGGCACTGCTGAAATGGATGGTCGGGCGGGTCGACCTGCTTGACGTCTCGTCCATCGGCGAATTCCGGCTGGCGCTGCAGGCCGGGTGGGACCCGGCACTCGTGAGCTTCACCGGCCCCGGCAAGCGCGAATTCGAGATTCGCGAGGCAGTCCTCGGCGGGGTCGGCCTGCTGGTGCTCGAATCCTTGCGCGAAGCTGGAATTGCGGACGAGGTTGCCCGCGCCGCAGGCCGTGTCCAGCGGGTGCTGCTGCGGATCGCGCCCGATTCCGTCCCGCGCGGCTTCGGCGACCAGATGGCCGGGCGCCCGAGCCCGTTCGGCATTGACCTGCCCGATGCCCGCGAGGCGCTGGAGCAGATCGTCGCAATGCCAGGCCTGCGCCTTGCCGGGCTGCACATCTATTCCGGCACCCAGTGCCTGAAGCCCGACGCCATCGTCGAGAACTACCGGGGCTTCCTCTCGATCTTCGCCGACTTGTGCGAGGCTGTGGACCTCGCACCCGATAGCCTCGTCCTCGGCTCGGGGCTGGGCGTGGCGTACCACGAGGGAGACACGCCGCTGCCGCTGGAGGCCGTGGCCTCCGCGATCCTGCCCGACATTGCGAGCTTCCGCGCGGACCCGCGCTTCGCCCACACCCGGCTAAAGCTGGAACTGGGCCGCTATCTCGTGGCCGAGGCGGGCTATTTCCTCGTACGGGTGGTTTCGCTCAAGCAGTCGCGGGGCGTGTCCATCGCGATCTGCGACGGCGGCATGAACAACCACCTGCCTGCCTCCGGGCATTTCGGCATGGTGATTCGCCGCAACTACAAGATGCACCGTGTCGGCGGCGGAGCGGAGACGGGCACCTACGACGTGACCGGGCCGCTGTGCACCTCGATCGACCGGCTGGCGGGCGGGGTGGTGCTGCCGACGCTGAGCGAAGGCGACGTGATCGCGGTCCACAACAGCGGTGCCTATGGCCTGACGGCCAGCCCCATCCACTTCATCGGCCATGCGCCTCCGGCGGAACTGATGGTGGTCGATGGGGCGCTGCACGACGTCTCGCGCTTCTTCGAGACGACGACGGCGTGGCCGGGCGTGCCGTCTCCCGAAGGGCAGGACGCTCTCGCTACGGCCTGAAGATTCGCGGCTAAAGAAAAACCCCGCCTGGTCGCAAGACCGGCGGGGTTTCTGGAATGGTGGGCGTAGCAAGGATTGAACTTGCGACCCCTACGATGTCAACATAGTGCTCTACCACTGAGCTATACGCCCATTCCATTCATGGTTTCCTGCGGCGAACCGTAGGTCTCCATTAGAGCGCTCCGGTGAGTGTCCCCGCCGGAGGACTGGCCCTCTAGCTGCGCTTCTTTTGGCTGGCAAGGGCCTTGTGAGAAAAAATTTCGCTCAGAGCGTGGCGTGCTCGGCAAGGCCGAAGACGCGCTGCACTTCCATCACGATATCGCGCAGGTGGAAGGGCTTCGAGAGCACCTTGGCCTGGGGCGCCTCGCGGCTGGCACGCAGGGTCACGGCGGCGAATCCGGTGATGAACATCACCTTGGTCGAGGGCGAAATCTCGGCGCACCTTTGCGCAAGCTCGATCCCGTCCATTTCGGGCATGACGATATCCGACAGCAACAGGTCGAAATCGTCGTTCTTCAGATGGGGGATCGCCTCGGTCCCGCGATCGACCGCGACCACGCTGTAGCCCGCGTTCTGCAGCGCGCGGGCCAGGTAGGTGCGCATTGCGTCGTCGTCTTCGGCGAGGAGGATGCGGATCATCGCAGGTGTCCAGTCTTGTGCGTTGTGTTCTGGCATCGGCTTCGCCGTGCGTCTGTCCGTAGGCATACAGGGTAAGCGTTTATATTTCTTGTCCCTATTCGGAGGTGACCGGTATCGGGACGCTTTGACAGGACGGTATGAAACGCACAGCTTGAAGGGATGAGCGGGGCATTGGGTGAGAACGATTCGCAAGCCGGGTGGCAAGGTGTGGGCCAGGGTACGGGCGGCGGCCGAATTCCCGGCGCTCCCGGTGTTCCGGCGTTCTTTCTCGCCGAGGTCAACCCTTCCGCGATCCCGGTCCTGATCGCGGCGCCGCATGGCGGGCGTCATTATCCCCGGGCACTTCTCGCCGATTTTCGCCATGGTCCGACGGCGGCGCTCAAGCTCGAGGACCGTTATGTCGACCTCATGGCGCGCGGCATTGCCGAGGCCACGGGCGCGAGCCTGATCGTGGCCAACGCACCGCGCGCGATGATCGACCTCAACCGTGCGCCGGACGACATCGACTG
Source organism: Novosphingobium sp. 11B (assembly GCF_054589055.1). NCBI lineage: Bacteria > Pseudomonadati > Pseudomonadota > Alphaproteobacteria > Sphingomonadales > Sphingomonadaceae > Novosphingobium > Novosphingobium sp. 11B. The sequence goes on from NZ_BAAILP010000199.1 coordinate 21,743, forward strand.
GGAGATGTTCCAGCGCGAGGCTCGGCCATCGGAGGGTGTTCCCACGGCAAGTCGGCGTGTTCGGGGTGGGCTGGGCCTCATTCCCCGGCGCCTCCCCGTGCAGGGCGATCTGTGGCGGCGGCGGCTGGGAGCGGCCGATCTTGCCGAGCGGCTCGCCGGAGTGCACGAACCCTACCACGCAGCGATCGCCAAGGCGCTGTCGACGCTGCGCGAGCGGTGGGGGGCGGCGCTGCTGATCGATCTGCACTCGATGCCGCCGCTGCCGTCGCGGCCCGGCGTCGCCAGCGCGCAAGTCGTGATCGGCGACCGCTTCGGGGCGAGCAGCCATGGCAGCGTCGTCGCTTCCGCCTTCGCCCATTTTGCCCAGCTCGGGCGCGAGGCGGCGCACAATCGTCCTTACGCCGGTGGTTATGTGCTGGAACGGCATGGCGATCCGCGCGGCGGCATTCACGCGCTGCAGATCGAGGTGGATCGCAGCCGCTATCTCGATTCGGCGCTGGTCGAACCGTCCGAGCAGATGGGGGGGATGATCGAGGATCTGGCGGGGCTGGTGCGCCGTCTGGGCAGCGTCGTTGCGGAACTTGGGCGTGACGCGGGCGCGCAGGACTGGTCGCTGGCGGCGGAGTAGAGCGTGATTTCGTTTGACTGAAACACCGTTCGCCATACCCGCGAAGTCGGGCAGCCATCGATTATAACGCTAGAGTCGATCACACTTTAGTCAGCGAGTAATTCCCTGAGGGCATTAAAAAACCACCTCGTGCGATGCACGAGGTGGCCAAGGTTCAGGGAGGAGGTGCACAATG
>NZ_BAAILP010000199.1:22651-27669 GCF_054589055.1 Novosphingobium sp. 11B
ATGAGGGTAGCGCCGGCCGGGCAAGACCTACATAGGCCGACCCGATCCGACATTCAAGCGATTCGTGAAGCAGGACGCATAAGAAATGTCCAGCGAACTATCCGTAACGCTAATCGAATGGAGCGGGACTGTGACAAAAGTGTCATAACGCCCGCTCCACGAAGGTGAATCAGGCGTTCACGTCATCCGCGACGCCGTCCGCGACCGGTGCGGCGGGCGGCGTGAAGTTCGGCACCTTGCCCTGCGATGCCTGGCGGCCGAAGATGTCGCGGACGAGTTCAAGCGAGAACAGGTGTGCGTAGATCAGGCCGAGCAGGCCGTTCTGGTTCCACTGGCGCAGGACGTCGCCGCGCACTTCGCGCAGCTTGTTCTCGTCGACCATCTGGAAGCCGCGGTAGTTGAAGGGCTGGGCCGCGCCGACGTCGATGTTCAACTCGCCGTCCATGAGCAGCTTGTGCTTCTCGAGTTCGGCCATGAACTGCGCGGTCTTGTTGCCCGCGATCTCGAAGTTCTCGCAGAACTTGAGCATGTTGGTGGTGGTGTCGGTCGGCTGGCCTTCGTCGTCGAATAGGCGCTCGCCTTCCTCGATCTCGCCGACGAGGTCGCTCGACGGGTCGACGCAGAGCGACAGCTCATCCGAATCCGGGCGCAGCTTGGCCAGCATGAAGGGATAGCGGCGCACGTAGGCCGGGATGTAGACGGGGGTGTTCACCGTGCCGTCTTCATCGACGAACACGTTGGTGCCTTCGTTCATGCCCATCAGCACCAGCGGAATCGGGTTCTCGCCTGCGGTGAAGATGATCGGGAAGTTGCGCTGGGCCTGCGGGAATTCCTCGACCGTCAGCGGCACCGAGTTGATGCCGGCCAGCCAGGTGGCCTTGTCGGTCGAACGGGTCTTCCAGTTGGCGTGCTGCTGCGAGTTGAGCGGGATGAGGTCCTTGTAGAACAAGGGCAGTGCAGGATTCTGAGGCACGCTGGCCATGGGTACTCTCCGCGAGGGGTGGTCAGTCTTTGGAAGGGCGTGGCTTTAGAGGCTGCGGGGCGGCCGCGCAAGCGCGAGACCTCCCCATATCCGGCGATTCGGTGCAGGATGTTTCGTTGCCGCGTCAGACGAGCTTGCCGGGGTTGAGTAGCCCCCGGGGGTCGAGCGCCTGCTTGACCGCGCGCAGCATCGACAGCGCCACCGGATCGCCCAGCCGGGCCAGTTCGTCGCGCTTGAGCTGCCCGATCCCGTGCTCGGCCGAGATCGAGCCGCCCCATTGCGTGACGAGATCGTGGACCCTGCGGCTGATCGCCTTGCCCTCGGTCGCATTCCAGGCGCGGGCGTCGGCGGCTCCCGGGGCGATGACGTGGTAGTGCACGTTGCCGTCGCCGAGGTGGCCGAAAGCGATCGCCTCGGTGCCGGGGAACTCGGCTTCCAGCATCGGCGCGGTCGTCTCCACGAAGGCGGGCATCGCCTCCACCGGCACCGAAATGTCGTGCTGGACCGCCGGACCGCGTGCGCGCTCGGCGGGGGGGACGGTCTCGCGGATGAGCCAGAACGCCTCGGCCTGCGATTCGCTGGCGGATAGGGCGGCGTCTTCGACAAGATCCTTCTCGAAGGCTTCGGCCATCATCGCCTCGCAGCGGTCGCGCAGGGTGTCGGCCTGCGCCCGGTCGGCGACGACTTCGATCAGCACGTGCCACGCATGGCGCCCCTCCAGCGGGGGGCGGGCGGTGGGGAGGTGTTCGACGACGGCGTCGATGCTGGCCTGCGGCATGACCTCGAAGCCTTCGAGCGCCTCGCCCTCCATCGCGTCGCAGTGAAGCAGCAGCGTCCGGGCAGCGGGCAGGGAGGAGACCCCCGCCCAGATCACCACCCGCTCGGCAACGGCGGGCAACAGGCGCAGGGTCGCGGCGGTAACGATGCCGAGCGTGCCTTCCGATCCGATCAGCAACTGCTTGAGGTCGAAGCCCCGGTTGTCCTTCTTGAGCGGGGTGAGTTGGGAAAAGACCTTTCCGTCGGCGAGCACCGCCTCCAGCCCCAGCACCAGGGCGCGCATCGATCCGTGGCGCAGGACCTGCGAGCCGCCCGCGTTGGTGGAGATCAGCCCCCCAACTGTCGCCGAGCCCTTGCCGCCCAGTGTCAGCGGAAAGCGCAGATCCTGCGCCTCGGCGCTTTCGTGGAGCGTCTGGAGAATCACGCCCGCCTCGCATGTCGCGCGGCCCGATTCGGTGTCGATCTCGCGAATCGCGTTCATGCGGCGCAGCGAGAGCAGCAGTGCGGTCCCACTCTCGTCGGGCGTGGCGCCGCCGGACATGCCGGAATTGCCGCCCTGGGGCACGATCGGCACGCCGTGTTCGGCGCAGAGGCGTACCAGAGCGGACACCTCCTCGACATTGGCGGGAGAGGCGAGGGCGCAGGCCCGGCCGGTAAAGCGTCCGCGCCAGTCGGTAAGCCAGGGCGCCACGAGTTCAGGATCGGTCGTCAGGCCGCGTGGGCCGAGCAGGGCGGCGGCTTCCTTCAGAAAGCCGGCGGGTGCGGTGTCGTTCATCCTGGCGATATGGCACATGCTGCATGGGGTTTCATCACCGACGCGCGATAATTGCGAAGGCGGTTCGGGCGCTCGGTGGCGGACAAGTTAAGCGTCGGTTCAAGCTCTTGCCGTAAGGCGGACATGTCGGCATCGCTATGCGGGGTCGATTACGGGGATACGAAAGACGACATGAGTTTTGCCTCCGCACTGCTGTATCCGTTCCTCCTGCTGCTCCCGGCGGCAGGGGGCGGCGACGGCGTGCCGCGCGCGGAAGATGCGGGCGTGGAGCCTGCCGAGGTTTCGCTCTGGCCCCCGATCGAAGCCGGTGTGCTGGCCGCCGATGCGCCGTTCGCGATCAGCCTGCTGCCCGAGGTCGCCCCGCAGGATGCCTGGCAGGTCCGCATCGAGCAGCGCATGACGATCCGAATCTCGCCGCCGCGCGCGTCGGTGCCGATGCCAGACATGTTCTTCGGCATGCCGACCGATGGCGGGGTGGAGTTCGCCGAGCGCAAGATGGGCAATTGCCTGCCCGCTTCCGGCATCGTCAGCGTGCGCCCCGATCGCGGCAACCGGCTGCTGCTGTTCATGCGCGACCGCCGGGTGGTCAGCGCCGAACTCGCCCGGTCCTGCCGTGCGCGCGATTTCTACTCCGGCTTCCTGATCGAGCGAAACGAGGATGGGCGGGTCTGCGTGGATCGCGACACGCTGCTGTCGCGCAGCGGAATGAGCTGCACCTTGACCCGCATAAGGCAGCTGGTGGAGCAGGATCGCTAACGGGCATTCGGTCCGTATCGGGAGAACTGGCGTTCCCTAGCGGATTTCCTTGACTTTCCCGCCTTTTTCCGCAAATGGCCCGCTGTCGCGCGGCATGTGTCGCGGGCGGCGCATTGGCCCGCCCCGGCTTCGTTCCGCAGCTTTACTTGAAATTTTTCCGGAAAAACCAAACGCCTATGAGCTTTGCCGATCTCGGCCTGTCTGACGAATTGCTGCAAGCGGTGGAGGCTGCGGGCTATACCGAGCCGACTCCGATCCAGGCACAGACGATCCCCCCGGTCCTGATGATGAAGGATCTGATCGGCATCGCCCAGACCGGCACCGGCAAGACCGCTGCCTTCGTGCTGCCGATGATCGACATCCTCGGCCATGGTCGCCGCCGCGCGCTGATGCCGCGCTCGCTGATCCTCGAGCCGACGCGCGAACTCGCCGCGCAGGTGGCCGAGAACTTCGAGAAGTACGGCAAGAACCACGACCTCAAGATGGCGCTGCTGATCGGCGGCGTGCAGATGGGCGACCAGCTCAAGGCCCTGTCCGCCGGTGTCGATGTGCTGATCGCCACGCCGGGTCGTCTGATGGACCTGTTCGAGCGCGGCAAGATCATGCTCACGGGCTGCGAACTGCTCGTCATCGACGAAGCCGACCGCATGCTCGACATGGGCTTCATCCCGGACATCGAGACCATCTGCTCGAAGCTGCCGGCCAACCGCCAGACGCTGCTGTTCTCGGCGACGATGCCGCCGGTCATCAAGAAGCTGGCCGACCGCTTCCTGACGAACCCCAAGTACGTCGAAGTGGCACGTCCGGCCTCGACCAACCTCAACATCGTCCAGCACAAGGTCATGGTGCCCGCGCGTAAGAAGCGCGAGGCCCTGCGCCAGATACTGCGATCGGACAACGTCACGTCCGCGATCGTCTTCGCCAACCGCAAGACCACCGTGCGCGAACTGGCCAAGAGCCTGAAGCAGCACGGCTTCTCCGCCGGCGAGATTCACGGCGATATGGACCAGCCCGCGCGCAACGCGGAGCTGGAGCGTTTCAAGGCGGGTGAGGTCAGCATCCTGTGCGCGTCAGACGTCGCCGCGCGCGGTCTCGACGTGAAGGGCGTCAGCCACGTCTTCAACTTCGACACGCCCTGGCACCCGGACGACTATGTCCACCGCATCGGCCGCACCGGTCGTGGCGGCGCGACCGGCCGGGCCTTCACATTCGTCGCGCCCGAGGATGCCGAGGCGATCGGCAATGTCGAGAAGCTGACGGGCGGCCCGATCCCGCTCTACCAGCTGGACGGTGAAGTCGAGAGTGAGGCCGTTGAGGCGAAGCCCGCCCGCGCCGCAAGGCCCGCTCGCGAGGCGAAGCCTGCGCGCGAAGCCAAGCCCGTGCGCGAGGAGAAGCCGAAGCGGGAAGCTCGTCCGGAGCCCCGTGCCGAGCGCGCTCCGCGCCGCGAGCCGAAGGCGGAAGAACCGCGCCGCAGCCGTCGCCGCGACCCCGTCGAGACGCACGACGATGGCAGCTGGAACGGTCCGGTGCCGAACTTCCTGGGTGTTTCCGCGCTGAACTGAGGCGCGGCTTCCGGGCAAAGAAAAAGGCAGGGGAAACCCTGCCTTTTTCTTTTGGATGTTGATCCTGCTTGTTTGATCGCCGTCATTCCCGCGAAGGCGGGAACCCATCTCCTGACGGTGCCTGTTCATTCGGCATAAGATGGGTCCCCGCCTTCGCGGGAATGAC